>CALGBT010000184.1 GCA_937884235.1 uncultured Pseudomonadota bacterium | reverse complement strand
GGTGGCGCTGGCGTGGGGGTGCTCTACAAGCTCACTCGATACCCCGGACGTAGCTCTCGCTGACAATGCATCGGCAGACGAAGTTGCGTTCCAGGAGCTGTTCCCCGAGGCCTCAACCCCCTGGGATAAGCAGGTCCGCGTGGTCGTCACCCTGGACGGTGCGCCCACCGCCGGCATCCTCGTCGGCCAGGGTGGGAAGCCAGAACGCTGGACCACCGACGGAGAGGGTGT
Organism: uncultured Pseudomonadota bacterium; assembly: GCA_937884235.1. GTDB lineage: Bacteria > Myxococcota_A > UBA9042 > CAIXZC01 > CAIXZC01 > CALGBT01. Next base: position 7,114 of record CALGBT010000184.1, on the reverse strand, counting down.
TGTCATTGTCTCCATTGACACCGAAGTGCCCGGCGACCTGGCCATCATCGCCAGCCATCCGGATGCGCGCATCGAAGCGGCCATGGTCTGGCCGGGGCTGACAGATGCCACCATCGACCTCGACAGCTTAGATCCAATGGACAACCCCAAGTACATCTTCCAGGACCCAGGGGAACCCGCACACAGCCCCACTAGCGCGCAATGCGGTCACTGCCATGTCACCATCGCCGATGACTTCTTTGCCGCCCGCCATCCCTGGTCGGCATCGAATCCAGTCCTGCAGGACCTCTACTCCGGCACCAGTGCGGCCAGAGATACCCAGGCGGACTGTGAGGCTGCCGGTGGCCAGTGGCGCACCGGCATCATCCCCGGATCCCTGGAAGCCGGGTCCCGGTGCTACCTGGGGGATGGGGTCCTGCCCTCCCTTAACGACTGCGGCAGCGAAGATACCTGCGACGGCAAAGCGACGAAGTTTGGCGGCTGCGCCGACTGCCACGCCCCCGGCATTGATGGGCAACTGGGGGGGCGCGATCTCCTTGAAGCCACTGGCATAGCCTACCAACGAGGAGTGCACTGCGATATCTGTCACCACGTGGAAGACATCGATGATGCCGGTGCCCCCGGCGTTGCTGGTCGGCTCAAGATCCTGCGCCCCAGTGATCCCGCGCTAACACCTTCATTCGGCGAATGGCGCCCCCTTCTATTTGGTCCCCACGACGACATCCCCAATCCCTTCATGGGCATTGTTCAGCGCCTGGTCTTCCGGGAGGCTCGCTTCTGCGCCGGCTGCCACGATCTCCAACGGGAGGTCATTCTCCCGGGGGTGCAGGCTGACCTCAAGCGCTGGCCCGATGGTAAGCTTCCACTCCTTTCGACCTTTTCCGAATGGCAGGCCGCGGGCATGAGCATCACCTGCCAGGGTTGCCACATGCCGGCAGACCCGGAAGTGGAGAATACGGCAGACCTGCAGCTCTTCCCCACCACCGTCGGCGTAGCCGGGGGATGGCCTCGGGAGAAACCCGCTGTCCGGCGTCATATCTGGCTGGGGCCACGCACCGAGGGGCGCCCCCTGGGCCCCATGGCAGCCGCGGTTGAGTTGGCAACCAACCTCGTCGACGGAGAGTTGACCGTCACTGCCACCACCAGCAATGCCGGAGCGGCACACGCCATACCCACCGGTGAGCCATTACGCGCCATTGTCCTGGTTGTGGAGGCGCAGTGTGATGACGAACCACTGCTGGCAACCGGCGGTGAAGCGATTCCCGATCTCGGTGGATACCTGGACATGAAGGAATCCGGTGACGACTGGCACATCTGGCCTGGGGCAAAACCCGGGCAGACCGTTCGAGTCGTCAAGAATACCGGTGAATTCCACGACTACCCTGGAGTCGGTCCCTTCGGCGACGGCACTTTTGATGCAGCGGCGAAGGGCATGCCTGGAAGTGAAGTTGTGGGCTTCTCCACGGTGCTTGAGGTAGACGGCGATACCGTCTCCTTCGATACTCCGCTTCCCGCTGGAGACATCGCCTACCTGGTCGCTGCGACGGACACAGGTGACGCCCCGCAGGAACTGGCCGGCGCCCCCGGCTTTGCCTTTGCCAGAGTTCTCGTTGGGCCGGACGGACAACGGATGGTGCCCCACTATCGCGCCGTGGACGTGGCCAGCGACAACCGCCTGATGCCTGGCAAGAGTTGGACCACCAGCCACCGCTTCCAGGCTCCCTGCGCGACACCCCAGGTAACCGCCCGACTCATCTATCGTCCCTATCCCCTGGAGCTGGCCCGGGAACGAGCCTGGGAAATGGTCGACGCAGTCCTGTTTGAGGTCACTCAGTGAGTCTTCCGGAACTAACAATGCGTTCAAATCTTAACAAGAGGTATTGTATGACACTCGTCCGTAGTTGTTCCGTTTCTCTCTTTGCTTTGCTGTTGCTATCGTGGGGTGTGGGCTGTGATTCGGGGAATGGGGACAAGGACGGCGAGCAGGACGTTTGCGCCAATGGAGCTTGTGCAACTGTAGACGTGGAGGCCTCGGTGGATGCCCCAGTTGGCGCGGATGCCTCGCCAGACGTCTCGCAACCGGCGGAAGAGATTCTGCTCAGCGACACGGCGGTTGCCGATCCGGACGTCGAACCGGTGGCAGAGATCACCGCCGTCGAGGATGTCCCACCGGTTTCCACCGACATCGTTATTCCCATGGCCGTTCTCTCCACCACCGCCAAGTTCTTCACCCATCAATGGCATAACGTCACTATCAAGTACTTTGGCGTCCTTGATGCAGACGGCGGTGTCCACATGGCCTTTGATGCCTGCGACGTCTGTTATGGTGCGAAGAAGGGATACAGCCAGCAGGGCGATCTCATGGTCTGCAACAACTGCGGCAACAAGTTTGCCATCACCGGCATCGGCACCGAAAACAAGGGTGGCGGTTGCTGGCCCGGGTTCCTTGAAGTGACGCTGACGGAAACTGATGTGATTATTGATCCCGCAGTCCTTGAAGCAGGTAGTTGGTATTTCGAATAGGCCTCGGCCAGGGAGTTCTATATGCGCTGGATACTGCTCACACTGGCTCTGCTACTCTCCATTGGCTGCGACTCCGGTTCTTCTGAGAAGAAATCTGACACGGTCGACGTCGCCGTACAGGTCGAACTCGTCGAAACGCCCGATGCGACGACGCAGCAAGAGACCATTCCCGAGCCTCTGGAAGAAGTTGCCGAAGAGGCCTATGTCGAACCTGAGGCGCACCCCATCGGCATGGAAGTTCCCCACTTCGTCCTGGAGGATCTTAACCCCTCTTCGCCCACCTTCGGGCAACTCGTTGATAACGCTGACCTTGATGGCAAGCCCTATAATCTCATCTTCTTCGACAGCCGCTGTCCGGAATGCGGAACCGTGGCTGATGGTCTCTGGGCGGAGTATCTTGCTCACCCCACCTGGTGGGAGGCACAGCCCACCTTCGCCATCCAACGTGCGGCAGCCTACGAGAAGTCACCTGAATCTACTGAGGGAGTGGTGGACGGCAACGACATGCCATACCTCCTCGATACCCTGGACATCAACCTCTGGATGGTCTTCCTGGCCCTCAACCATGACTTCTTCGCCATCAATGAAAACGGCCAACTGGCGACGTGGCTCGAGCTTTACTCATGGCCCGACGACCTCCCGAAATTCCAGGCCTATATGACCGGTCAACACGGCGACTAGCACGCACTGTTCAGTCGATTGTAACGGCCCAGAGCTGCCCGTTGTAGGACCCGCCGCAACCATCAGTGTAGTTGGCGAGGAAGGATGCTACCGCCTTGCCCGGATTCGGGTTGCTGAAGACTCCGTAGTACCAGTTGTCGCAGCACGGTCCACCGTAATTGCCCATATGCTTGATGGTAAAGTTGTCCCCAGACCACGTCCCTCCCGAGCTGCAGTCGTGGGGGATGGATGCGGTGCCTGTAGTGGCGGAGCTGCCGTCCGAGTAGGTGAACTTCACGCTCAGCGGCTGGGCAGAACACCGGCCCCCCGGGAAGATGTAGTGAGCTTTGGTAATGAGCCAGTTGGCAAATGGTGCAGGGATCACCTTGTTGACGGTGAGGCCGTTCATGGTGCCTGACGAAGTGTAGGGTCCGACTCGGAAGGGCACTGACGAGACTGTGGTTTCATCCACGCCAAAGAAGTTGTCAGGACAATCCGCGCCGTCGAAATAGGTGGCATCGGTCTTGGTCAGGACAAAGTGGTCCCCGGATTGGGCCCACGGGAGAAGTTCGTCGACGCTGTAGCAACCATCGCCCGGACCGCAGAAAGACCCGGCATTGCAATTGGCATCGTCACCGCCGCAGCTCTCGAGACAGGCCCCGTCCACGCAATCGAAATTGCCGCAATCGGCCGCCAGTTCGTCGGAGTCATGACCATCGTCTCCAAACGCGCAAGTCACGCCATCGGTCCCACACAAGTCCACCGTTGACCAGCTATCCCCCTCTTCGTCGGCCCAGCAGACCGTGCCCTCGGTGAGGTGAGTCTCGGCAGCTTCACATTCGCCTCCGCAGACGACGCTGCATGAGTCCAGCCCGCCGTTGCAGGCCCCAGCGTTCGCCGTGAAGTGCCCACAGTCCACGCAGGTTGTGTCCGCCCCCCCCAGGTCTTCGAATTCGCATCCTCCGCCCAACCCCAATCCAGCCCCGGAGACACAGAGATTATCGTCAGCCGCGATGTACCCGCAGCCACCATCGCAAACCGTGGCACCGCAGGGCGTGCCCTCGCCGGAGGCCCACACTCCGTCCTCGCACTGCCGGTAGAGCTGCCCGCCGTCGTCGCACTCAACCCAGCCGTTTTCATGGTGGAGGACTATGCCTTCATCATCATCAACACACTGCCCCTCGTCCTGTCCACAGAACTTGCCTTCGCCGTCCCAATCGGTGCGGCAGACACCCGATGCACAATCGGCATCTTCCTCACAGATCTCGCCGGCAGTCAGCACACAGTCATTGTCCACCACGCCATTGCAGTCATTGTCCAGGCCATCGCAGAACTCCACTCCTTCACCTTGTAGCGGTTCGCAGATGCCGGGGACGCCGTCGATGCAACCTGCAACCGACTTCTGACAGACTCCAAGTCCGCAGGTCATGGTCCCCAGATCCTCGTCCACCAGGCCGTCGCAGTCGTTGTCCAGCTGATCGCAGATTTCCATTGCGGCCCCGACGAAGGGATTGCAGAGCTGGAATACTCCACCCTGGCAATTGTCCACGGTGTGCTCGCATTCACCAAAACCGCAGGTGGTCTGCCCGAGTCCCTCATCGACCTGCTCGTCGCAGTCATTGTCCAGGCCATCGCAGCTCTCTGGAAGTGCCCCCTTGAAGGGTTCGCATTCGTAAGTCTGACCACCTATGCAGGAGGCCTGCGTATGGAAACACTGTCCTTTGCCGCAGGCCAGGACGGGCATCTCCTCGTCCGTCTTGCCGTCACAGTCGTTATCGAGACCGTCACAAATCTCCGCACCGGCCCCGGCCAGGGGATCGCAATTGTTGGGCGCACCCTCCAGGCAAGCTGGTTCACTATGTGCGCAAACTCCCAGACCACAGTTCTTGCTACCCTGGTCTTCATCCAGCAGCCCGTCACAGTCATTGTCGATTCCGTCGCAGAGTTCGGCGCTGGCCCCCTCGTATGGATCGCACGCACCGCTTCCTCCGTTCACGCACACCGCCACCAGATGCAGACACTGACCCTTGCCGCACGGCAACTCCCCGAACCCGTCGTCAACCTCTAGATTGCAGTCATTGTCGAGGCCGTCGCAGACCTCCTGCGCACCGGCATTGATCATCTTGTCCAGGGGAGCGCAGTCACTGTCGTCGGGATCCCCGTCGCCATCCTTGTCCTGGTCGCAGGCATCGCCGAATCCGTCATCGTCAAGGTCTTTCTGCTGCGGATTCTGGACCAGAGGGCAGTTGTCCACGCCATCGGGAATGGAGTCACCGTCGGCATCACCGTCGCAGGCATCCCCTACCCCGTCGCCATCATTGTCCTCCTGACCGGGATTGGGTACCAGCGGGCAGTTGTCCGTCTCCTCCACGCCATCGCCATCCGCGTCGACATCGACGCAATCGGCGACGCCGTCATCGTCCAGGTCAGCGAACCCCTCATCGACACTCTGGTCACAATCTTCGTCGATGCCGTTACATTGCTCCAGAGCACCCGGATGAACCGCACTCAGGGTTGGCTCACAGTCAACACCGTCTAGAGCTCCATCGTTGTCATCATCATCATCCACGCAGTCCTTCCACCCATCGAAATCGGAATCAACGTATCCTTCATCCACCAGGGCATTGCAGTCATTGTCCTTGCCATCGCAGATTTCCACCGCCCCTGGGAAAGCAGTGTTGTCGAGGGGCGCACAGTCCACGCCATCCGCGGCCAGGTCGTTGTCGTCATCCAGGTCACAAGCATCCCCCAGCGAGTCAAGGTCAAAGTCGTCCTGAGCGGGATTGAATACGGAAGGGCAGTTGTCGAGGCCATCGGGAATGGCATCCCCGTCCTTGTCAGTTTCCAGGCAATCCGCAACTCCATCTTCATCGGTATCGGGGAACTTCTCGTCCACCTCACCATCGCAGTCGTTGTCCATCCCGTCACACTGTTCGGCCATGGGTTCGTCGGCATCACAGGTGGTCTTGCCTTCGGCGCACACCTCAACTCCGGGGCAGGCACCGTACTGGTTGGTGAGCAGGCACTCGCCGCCACCGGAGTCCTCGTCGACGGTGCCATCGCAATCGTCATCCACGCCGTTGCAGTTTTCGGGGGCGGGAAGCGCCGCATCACATTCGCTCAATCCGTCCGCCAGGCACATCCGCTGCCCGGCGCAACTTCCCCACTCGTTCTGCATCAGACAGCCCGTCTTGGCCCCCGCATCAATGGACAGCTGGCTACATTCGCACAGACCCGAATCGGCCAGGCACTGAGTCACCTCTGCTCCCGTCACATCCTGCACCTCGGCACAGCTACTTCCCGGAGGACAGGAGGTGCCGTCGGCGCTGCACGCACCGCCGCAGAAGCTTCCCGTCGCACCATAGCTGACACATTTCTGCCCGGCATCTACTCCGCTGGCGAGGCAATCCGTGTTGGTCGAGCAGGGGCGGCAAAATTCCAGATTATGTGGTGCACAGATAAAGACCTGGTCCGGCAGACTCGGAGTGTACTGCAGGCAGAGCCAGCCAAATGGGCACTCCTCTTCGCACGCCGTCGTACAGCGTTTGCCATCGGCCGTGGCGATACAGAATCCCTCCAGGCAGTCGTCACCAGTCTCGCAAGGCCAGCCAGCCCCACCCTCCGGATCCTCGAAGTCATCCCAGGCCCACTGCTCCAGTCCCTGGAGATCCACAGGCACGAAGCTCTCTTCAGTCCTCATATCCGTCGCCTCAGGCCCGACCAGTTCAACGGGTGCCACGGTATCGACAACGTCGGGCACTACGCCCTCGCCGCCAACCCCATCGACCTCAGTTATTTGGCCGCTGCCGCCACATCCCAGCTGCGCCGCAGCCAGAATCAAATAGATCGCCATGCCAGCTTTCAACGAAGACATTCCCGCCCCTCGCTTGTGGGAAACCGCACCAAAAGCCAGCTTCCGTTGGTCTGAAGA
>CALGBT010000183.1 GCA_937884235.1 uncultured Pseudomonadota bacterium | reverse complement strand
AACATGGGAAAGAGTGTAACACAGAAGATTATCGAGGCTCACATCGTGGAAGGCAGCTGGACTCCCGGTGCGGAAGTGGCCATCAAGATCGATCAGACCTTGACGCAGGATGCTACAGGTACCATGGCCTACTTGCAGTTTGAGGCTATGGGCCTGCCCCGTGTCAAGACGGAGCTGAGCGTCAGCTATATCGACCACAACACAGTCCAGATCGGTTACGAGAATGCCGACGACCACAAGTACCTGCAGGGCGTGGCTGCCAAGTACGGCATCCAGCTTTCCCGAGCGGGCAATGGCATCTGCCATCAGGTACACCTTGAGCGTTTCGGCCGGCCGGGCAAGACCCTGCTGGGCTCTGACAGCCACACTCCTACCGGCGGCGGCATTGGCATGCTGGCCATGGGTGCTGGCGGACTGGACGTGGCCGTGGCCATGGGCGGCGGCTCCTTCTACCTGACCTGCCCCAAGGTCGTGAAGATCAACCTGACCGGCAAGTTGCAGCCCTGGGTTGCGGCCAAGGACGTCATCCTCAAGGTGTTGGAGATCTTCACCACCAAGGGCAACGTCTCCACGGTCTTCGAATATGGCGGACCCGGCGTTGCGACGCTGACGGTGCCCGAGCGCGCCACCATCACCAATATGGGTGCTGAGTGCGGCGTGACCACTTCGGTCTTCCCCAGCGATGGCGAAACCCTGAAGTTCCTGACGGCGCAGGACCGTGGTGGTGACTGGGTCGAACTGCTCCCCGATGCCGATGCTGAATACGCGAAGGTGGTCGACCTCGACCTGAGCGCCATCGTGCCCATGATGGCCGCACCGCACAGCCCCGGCAATATCAAGACGGTTGCCGAAGTGGCCGGTCTGGCAGTTGACCAGGTGGCAATCGGTAGCTGCACCAACTCATCCTACGTGGATCTCACCACCGCAGCCCGTATCCTCAAGGGCAAGACCATCGATCCTAGAGTCAGCCTGATCATCGCCCCGGGTTCCCGGCAGGTGTTGAGCATGTTGAGCAAGGAAGGTTCGCTCTTTGACCTCCTCGCCGCCGGTGCCCGCCTGGCCGAGAATGCCTGTGGCTTCTGTATCGGCAACAGCCAGTCGCCGAAGTCCGATGCCGTCAGCATCCGGACCTCGAACCGTAACTTCCTGGGGCGGTCTGGCACCAAGAGTGCACAGGCCTATCTCGTGAGCTGTGAAGTGGCAGCGGCCTGCGCCTTGACCGGCAAGGTCACCGACCCGAGAGAGCTCGGCATGGACTATCCCAAGGTGGAGATGCCGGCCAAATTCCTCATTGACGATTCCATGATCGATGCCCCGGCAGCCGATCCGACATCGGTGACCATCGTGCGCGGCCCGAACATCGGTGACCCACCCGTCAACGATCCACTTCCCGATACCCTCAATGCAACCGTGGGCATCAAAGTGGCCGACGAGATCACCACTGACCACATCATTCCCGCCGGTGCTCGGATGAAGTACCGCTCCAATGTGCCGAAGTATTCCGAGTTCCTCTTTGAAGTCTACGACCCGGAATTCTACGGCCGTGCCAAGGCGATCAAGGATGCGGGCAAGACCGATGTCTTCGTCGCTGGCCTCAGCTACGGCCAGGGCTCGAGCCGTGAGCACGCGGCCCTCTGCCCCATGTTCATGCAGGTCAAGGCAGTCATCAGCAAGTCCTTTGAGCGGATTCACATGGCCAATCTCATGAACTTCGGCATCGTGCCCTTCAACTTCGAGAATGCCGCAGACTACGATGCCATCCAGCAGGGTGACGAGCTGCTCATCGAGAACCTGCGAGCCGCCATCGCCGGCAACGGCAAAGTGCTGGTGAAGAATGTCACCCAGGGTACTGAGTTCGGAATCGTCACGGAGCTCTCCGAGCGGGCCAAGCAGATCGTGCTTGCCGGTGGCATGCTCAACTACATCAGGGAGCAGTCAGCCTAGGCTGGTTGCAATACGACAAATGGTAATCGCCCCCCGGTGGGGCGAGAGAGGACAATAGGGTTAGAGGAGGCATAAATGGCGCAGAAAGGAATCAGAGAGTTTCACGGCAAACGCATGCTGGCAGAGAATCTGGTCAAGTACTTTGGCAGGGACTATGGCTACGATGGCAAGATCGTCCTAGTCGACAAAGATACCGATTGGAATGCTCTGCAGAATGACAATCCATGGCTGCAGAACACGCCGCTGGTGGCCAAGCCTGACCAGCTCTTCGGGAAGCGGGGCAAGCATGGCTTGCTTTACGTCAACAAGAACCTCGCCGAAGTCAAAGAGTGGATCAGCGCACGCATGGAAGTCCAGACAACGGTGGGCAAGATCAGCGATACCCTGACCCACTTCATCATCGAACCCTTCGTGCCCCACGACGCTGAGTACTACGTGGCCATCAAGTCCACCGTCACTGGCGACGTGATTTACTTCTCCACCCAGGGCGGCATGGATATCGAGTCGGTTTGGGATACGGTAACTGAGATCGATGTTGCCGTGGACGAGAATATCGAAGATTTCGACCTGGCCTCGAAGTTGCCCGCAGAGCTTTCCGCCGACAAGAAGGGTCTGGTAGCGGCCTACATCAAGGGGCTCTTCAAATTCTACTCTGATTTCCACTTTGCCTATCTGGAAATCAACCCCTTCGCAGTGAGCGGCGACAATGTTTATCCCCTCGACATGGTGGCTCGTCTCGACGATACCGCCCTGTTTGAGTGCGGCCCGAAGTGGGGAGCAACCGATTTTCCTCCGCCCTTCGGTCGCAAGCTCAGCCCTGAAGAAGCATATGTCCGTGACCTCGACGAGAAGACCGGTGCGTCGCTGAAGCTGACCATCATTGATGTCAATGCCCGGATCTGGAATCTGGTTGCCGGTGGCGGCGCCAGCGTTATCTATGCCGATACCGTAGCGGACCTTGGCAATGCCAAAGACCTCGCCATGTATGGTGAGTACAGCGGCAATCCCAACCAGGAAATGACCTACGAGTACACCAAGACTGTGCTCGATCTCATGACCCGGACCAAGCACCCCGACGGCAAGGTGTTGCTCATTGGCGGTGGCATCGCCAACTTCACCGACATCGCCAAGACCTTTACCGGGATCATTCAGGCGCTGACTGAGTATGCGGCGAAGTTGCGTGAGCACAACGTCAAGATCTATGTCCGTCGTGCCGGTCCCAACTACCAGGAAGGTCTGCGGTTGATGCGGGAACTGGGAGGAAAACTGGGAGTGCCAATCGAGGTCTACGGCCCCGAAACTCACATGACCAGAATCGTGTCCATGGCACTGAACAAGTAGGAGGGGGATTACAATGGAAAGCTATAAGCTGTTCGATAAGACTACTCAGGCACTTATTTTCGGGATGCAGACCGCGGCTGTTCAGCGGATGCTCGATTTCGACCACGTCTGCCGGCGCGAGACTCCCAGCGTGGCAGCCATTATTAATCCGACCTCCAAGGGCGGCCTGCACAAGGCCTATTTCGGTCCCAAAGAGATCCTGATCCCCGTCTATCGGGAAATCGGGGATGCCCTGGCTGCCCATCCGAAGATCGATACGATGGTCAACTTCGCCTCCTTCCGTTCCGCCTATTCGACGACCATGGAAGCGCTGGACTTTCCTCAGCTGCGCGTCATTGCCGTCATCGCCGAAGGTATCCCGGAGCGCTACTCCAAGGCAATTCGCGCCAAGGCCCAGAAGATCGGCGGCAAGATTCTCATTGGTCCGGCCACCGTGGGCGGCATGACTGCTGGGGCCTTCAAGATTGGCAATACTGCAGGTATGCTCGACAACATTATTGAGTCGAAGCTGCACCAGCAGGGCTCCGTGGGATTTGTCTCCAAGTCCGGTGGCCTCTCCAACGAAGCCAACAACATCATCGCCCGCAACGCGGACGGACTCTATGAGGGTGTGGCCATCGGTGGTGACCGCTATCCCTTCTCGACCCTCTCCGAACACCTCATCCGCATGAACGACAACCCCGAGATCAAGATGCTCGTTCTCCTGGGAGAAGTCGGCGGCGAGGATGAGTACATCGTCATCGACGCCATGAAGAGTGGTCGGATTACCAAGCCCATCGTGGCCTGGTGCATCGGTACCTGCGCCGACATGTTCACCTCCGAGGTGCAGTTCGGCCACGCCGGTGCCCGTGCCGACAAGACCGTCGAGACGGCCACGGCCAAGAACAAGGCTCTGGCCGCGGCCGGCGCCATTGTCCCCAACTCCTTCGATGACTACGGCGACAAGATCGGCGAAGTCTATCGCAAGCTGGTTGCCGATGGCACCATCATCGAGAAGCCCATTGCTACTCCTCCGGCCATTCCCATTGACTATGCCGCGGCAGCCAAGGCTGGCACCGTACGTCGCTCCGCCAACTTCGTCAGCTCCATCTCCGACGATCGCGGCGACGAACTGACCTACGGCGGACCCTACGGCGACCCCCGCTCCATGACCATCTCCGATGTCTTCGAGAAGGACATCGGCCTGGGCGGTGTTATCGGCCTGCTCTGGTTCAAGAAGCAGCTTCCCGGCTGGGCCAGCAAGTTCATTGAAATGGTCATCTGCATGACCGCCGACCAGGGTCCCGCAGTATCCGGTGCGCACAACGCCATCGTTACCGCTCGGGCCGGCGAGG
>CALGBT010000182.1 GCA_937884235.1 uncultured Pseudomonadota bacterium | reverse complement strand
GTTGCGGGCAGGCCGTGAAGAATGCGTTGAAGTTGAAAGAGAAGGACCCGGACAAGGAGGTCTACATTCTCTTCCGGGACATGCGCACGTATGGGTTCAGCGAAGACTATTACCGTGAAGCGGCCAGTCAGAAGGTAAATTTTGTGCGCTGGGAGCCGGAGAGCAAGCCGGTGGTAGAGGCCACAGTCGAGGAGGGTCGTCCAGTGCTGCGCACCACGGTACTCGATCCGGTGCTGCTGAAGAACCTGGCCATTGACTCTGACCTGGTGGTCCTCTCGGCTGCGGTTGTGCCCTCAGCTACGGCCAACGAGGTGGCCCGCTGGTTCAAGGTGCCCATGAATCCGGATGGTTTCTTCCAGGAAGCCCACGTGAAACTGCGACCAGTTGATTTCGCTGCTGACGGAGTCTTCCTGGGCGGGACCAATCACTATCCCAAGAACATCAGCGAGACCATCGCCCAGGCGTTGGGCGCGGCGGGCCGGGCGGCGAGTCTTCTGTCGCAAGACACGGTGACGGCCTCCGGGTCGGTGTGCAAAGTGAAGGAAGCAGACTGCATCTCGTGCGGGGCATGCATTACGGCCTGCTCGTACGGTGCCATTGAATTCCGCGATACGCCGTTGGGTAAGAAAGCGGTGGTGAATCCGGTCCTTTGCAAGGGGGATGGCCTCTGTAGCGCGAAGTGCCCCACCAGTGCCATTGCGCTGGCGCATTTCACCGACGATGAGGTGCTGGACCAGATCGATGCGGCGCTGTCGGGCTTGTAACAATTTGTGAGGAAGCGGGCTGAGTAGAACCGACGGAAACCGACCAGGGAGCATGAGAATGGGCGCAGTAGTTGGAGACAAATCGAGGATAATCGCTTTCCTCTGCAATTGGTGAGCGTACTCCGCGGCGGATCTGTCTGGAGTTTCCAGGCAAAGCTATACCCCGGAGGTCAAGATTATCCGCGTCATGTGCACCGGCAGGGTCGATCTGTCGTTCGTGCTGCGGGCCTTTATCAAGGGGGCCGATGGCGTGATTGTGGGCGGTTGCTGGCCGGGGGAATGCCACTATGTCACCGAGGGCAACTATGATGCCCTGGGCAACATGTACCTCACCCGGAAGCTGTTGCAGCACATCGGCGTATCGCCGGAGCGCCTGCGCATCGAGTGGATTTCGGCCTCGGAGGGAACCCGTTTTGCTGAGGTTATGAACGACTTCTCGGCGCAGCTGAAGGAGTTGGGTCCCCTGGGCACTGGGGAAGGAATCACCCCGGAGACCCTGGCCCTCCGCCTGGAAGCGGTGGGCAAATTGCTGCCCTATTTGAAGTTGGTGGAGAGAGAGCGCATGCGGGTGCCGGTAAAATCGGAAGATGCTTATCGCGAATTCTATGCGAGTGCCGAATCTGACCGGCTTTTTGCGGCTCTGATCACCGACAAGCTAGCCATCAGCCAGATCCTGACGCTGCTTGAAAGAAGTCCGCTCACCACCGCACAAATCTCTGCATTGCTGAACCTGACGCCATCTGAAGTGGCCCGACACATGGGCAGTTCGGCGCGGCAGGGACTCGTTAGATACGACACCAAACAGAAGTGCTACGCCCTGGCTTCTGCGGGGAACTGCTGATGATAGAAGGAAGCGATGGATAACGAGAGAATCGACCAGATTGTTGATGGCCACCAGGGACAGGCCAGTTCGCTCATCCAGATACTGCTGGACATTCAGAGCGAAGATGGCTGGCTCCCTCGTGAAGCTCTGGAGCGAGTCGGGGAGAAGCTGCATGTCCCGCTAACTCGAATTCAGCATATAGCCACTTTCTACAAGGCCTTCAGTCTGGTCCCCAAAGGACGGCACAAGGTGCACATCTGTGTGGGTACCGCCTGCCATGTCCGTGGGGCCTCACGGGTCCTTGACACCGTGCAGGACCTGACGGGGATCAAGCCCGGCGAGACTGATCTGGATTCGAGGTTCAGCTTGGAAACAGTCAATTGCCTCGGCTGCTGCGCCCTGGGTCCAGTGGTGGAGATAGATGGCAAGGTGCACGGCAAAATATCGGCGGCCGACACAGCGGACGTCCTCGATAGCTACAAGTAGAGGGACATGATGGAGCGGTTGAGTTCGCCCGAACAACTGGAGCAGTTGCGGCAGGATATCCTGGCGGCCAGGAATCCGGAAACCCCTTGCGTCTCGATATGTGCCGGGTCGGGCTGTCTGGCCCTCGGCGCACGCGAAGTCATCGATGCCTTCACCGCGGAGCTCGCCAAGCAGGGCTTAGAAGCCACAGTCGATACGCGGGGAACAGGTTGCCCGGGCTTCTGCGAGCAGGGACCGGTGGTGGTGATTCATCCCCAGGAGATCTGCTATCTCAAGGTTACGCCTGAGGACGTTCCGGAAATCGTTGCGAAGACTTTGCAGGACAATGAGGTTGTCCAACGGCTGGTGTACGTTGACTCGGTCACCGGGGAAAGAGAGACCCGCGAAGCTGAGATCCCCTTTTATAAGAATCAGGAACGCAGAGTCCTTTGCAATAACGCCCTGGTCGACTCTCGGAGCATTGATGACTACCTCGCCGTGGACGGCTATTCTGCGTTGGCCAAGGCCTTGACGCAGATGACCCCGATGGGAGTCATCGACGAGGTGAAGCGTGCCAACTTGCGAGGCATGGGCGGGGCGGGATTCCCCACGGGCCGCAAGTGGGAGGGTTCGCGCAATGCCCCGGACGATCCGAAATACGTCGTGGTCAATGCAGATGAAGGTGACCCGGGTGCGTTCATGGACCGGGCGCTCCTTGAAGGCAACCCCCATTCTATTCTGGAAGGGCTGATCATCGGGGGCTACGCCATTGGCGCACAAGAAGGCTTTGTCTACGTTCGCCAGGAGTATCCCCTCGCAGTGGAGAACCTGGCTCACGCCATTATGCAGGCTGAGCAATACGGTTTCCTCGGCCAGAATATCCTCGGTACGGGCTTCGATTTCACCGTCACCGTACACAAGGGCGCCGGCGCTTTTGTCTGCGGCGAATCCACTGCCCTCATGACCGCGCTGGAAGGGCGTGTCGGGGAACCGCGGCCCAAGTACGTACGCTCCAACGTCAAGGGGCTGTGGAACAAGCCGACGGTGCTCAACAACGTCGAGACCTGGGCCAACGTACCGCTGATTATCACCCGCGGCGCCGACTGGTTCCGGGAGATCGGCACGGAAGGCAGCAAGGGTACGAAGATCTTCTCGCTGGTGGGCAAGATCACCAATACCGGTCTGGTGGAAGTGCCCATGGGCATGAGCTTGCGGGATATCGTCTACAAGATTGGCGGTGGTATCCCCGGGGGCAGGAAGTTCAAGGCAGTGCAGACCGGAGGACCATCCGGGGGGTGCATTCCGGAGGCCCAACTCGATTTGCAGGTCGGCTTTGATGAACTCTCCAAG
This sequence comes from uncultured Pseudomonadota bacterium, assembly GCA_937884235.1. Lineage (GTDB taxonomy): Bacteria > Myxococcota_A > UBA9042 > CAIXZC01 > CAIXZC01 > CALGBT01. The sequence continues at coordinate 901 of CALGBT010000182.1, read as the reverse complement.
GCGGGCTCCATGATGGGCTCGGGCGGCATGATCGTCATGGATGAGGATACCTGCATGGTGGACGTGGCCAGGTACTTCATCGCTTTTCTCACAGAAGAATCCTGCGGCAAGTGTATTCCCTGCCGTGAAGGCTTGCGCCAGATGAACAAGATTCTCACCCGAATCACCGAGGGGCATGGTCGCGCGGGTGACCTGGAGACCCTGGAGGATCTTGCGGAACTGGCCATGGAGGCCTCCCTTTGTGCCCTGGGCAAGAGTGCGCCAAATCCTTTTCTCAGCACGCTGCGCTACTTCCGGGATGAGTATGAAGCCCATATCACCGAGAAGCGCTGCCCGGCCCTCTCTTGCAAGGAACTGATTTCCTATTCTGTGGACCCAGATAAGTGCAAGGCTTGCATGATTTGCCTGAAGAAGTGCCCGGCGGGGGCCATCGAGGGGGGCAAGAAGATCGTGCACGTCATTGACCCGGACAAATGCACGAAATGTGGCGTTTGCTTCGACGTCTGTCCCTCCCGCTTCGCAGCAATCAAGAAGCTTTCAGGGGAGGCCCGGTCATGAGCGGCATCAGTATGCTGATAGATGGTGTGAAGGTTGCAGCGACCGAAGGCATGACAGTTCTAGAAGCGGCGCAGAAGGCGGGCATCCAGATTCCCACACTCTGCAACCAGGAAGGCCTGGAGCCCCTGGGCGGCTGCCGGCTTTGCATGGTAGCAGTCGAGAGCGGAGGCTGGACGAAACATGTCATTTCCTGCGTCTATCTGGCGGAGGAAGGTCTCGTCGTCACCACCCGTTCAGCGAAGATCGACAAGATTCGCAAAACGCTCCTTGAGTTGCTGCTGGCCCACGCCCCCGACTCGCCGAAGCTGAAAGAACTCGCCGCCGAATACGGTGCCAACTGCGA
>CALGBT010000181.1 GCA_937884235.1 uncultured Pseudomonadota bacterium | reverse complement strand
GAGCTTGACGTCGGCAACGGATACGAGGCGGATGCCTGGCTGGCAGGCACGGGCGACAATACAGAGGACACTTTCACGCCAATCTGGCCAGGCGGAGGGTCTGGGTGGAGTGAAGTTCCGTTCGTGAGCGATTTGAGGCTCAGGGTTACTCTCTTCGACGAAGACCTGGTCAACGACGATGATATCGGCGTCGCCGTCATCAACTTTGACGACGTCCTCGAAGCATGGGCCGATGGCAGCAAGTACTATGTATTGACTGCGGACCAGACAGCGAATCAGCTGCTGATGGTCGGAATCGAAGTGTTTGAATAGCCCGTGAGGGGACCTTCAGCCCCTACGAGGCCAGTGCAGGTTCCAGCACCTCATCCCATGTAGCAATTCTCATTGTGCCACGCGAGGAAATTCGGGTCCGGACGTTGGCTTGCGTCTTGCGGCAGGTTGAGGACATGACCGTGCAGAGGATAGTAGCTTTTGCCGTTTGAGAAATCTTGTTTCAATCGCTGGCTGACCTCTAGGATATGCTCGGGAGTTAGGGTCATATAGCCCTTATCAAAGAGCCTGTGGAGGTCGGCGCGTAGCAGGATGCCATTTGGGACGGACATGGGACCTTCCTCGGATACTGGGCGAATGTGTGCGGCTTCGAGTGCCGGCAGGGAGTGCTCCCCAGTTACCGCGCATGCTCGGTCGTATGCTTGCGTCACTTCTACGCGAAAGGTACCCTGCCCCAGCCGCCGACGGGCGGTTGTGAGCATGAACTCCACCGGGTCTGGATGCTCCGGGGCGACTCCGAGCAGAAGATGCTGGTGGTTGCGCTGCTGGAGCCTCTCCTGGCATTCCTTCCAGATGCGATGGCCTTCGCCCGCCGTCAAGTCGTACTTCTTCCCGCGCTGAATTCGAACTTTCCAGTCTGTCGGCTGCGAAACCCATTCGCTTTCGTGGAAGAAGACTGGCCGCGCAATGACGACACATCCTATTTCGTTGGACCCTCCCTCTTCCACGTAACGATAGCCTTCGCGGATGTGCGAGATGCGTTCCCGCATTGTGCGGTAAGAATCGCACCCGTTCTTCACCCCGAATGCGTCCCAGGCGAGCCAGTCAGGGAGTGGCACGTATCGTTGGAACAAGCCGAAACCTGCAATGACGTTGTGCGGGTGGCGTAGCTTGAAGAAGAATGGGGAATGTAAGGGAGTTCGAAAAGCGCGGCGAGCCGACGGTAGCCAGAAGTTTACTTCCTCGTGCGGGCCCGACTCGAGTAGTGTCCGGTACCAATTGAAATCCGTGATGGCAAGTGTTCCGTCCATGCTTCCCTCATTGGTGGCACCGGCTCAGACTGCTAGCGCCTCTCTCCACCGACTAAGTGCTTCTTCCCGGTGGGCTGGACCTCTGAATCCGAAGGGCAAGCCCCCCAGGATGAGGCGAATGCGGCGTCGCCCCTGAGTGAAAGTGGATGTGGCAAAGGGTCGGCGCTGTCCGTCATCCCCGAGCTGCGGGTAGACCAGAATTGTGTCTACCTGATCGTCTGGAACGAGGCTCGAGTAAGCGAGCGCCTGGTGCAAGTCTGCGCGGTGTGCATCGCGTGTCGTTTCACCTAAGCCAGTCCAACCGTGACGCGCCAGCAGATTCAAGTGAGATTTGTACTTCGCATCAACCCAGACGTGGCGGTCGAGACCGTGCATTGCCATGTCTGGAGCCAGGTGGCCCATGGACTGCAAGCCACCTTGCCAGTTCAGGCGGCGCATTGTACCGCGCTGCTGCGAGCGCAATCCGAGCGTTGGAGCAAGGGCAGTGAAGAACGTGGTGACCCAGGCCTCCCAGATTTCGTCAATGTTGACGTCCCATGCCAGCCCGTCGAGAGCACGGGAGCCTCCGAGTCCACGCTCTTCTGCCACCCATCCCATGGCTTCAACAGCTTCTGCGATGAAGGCCGACTCTCCAGAGAACTGGCCGCTACGTGGAGGCAGTGACGGTCCTGACCCAACGAGCACGTCCAGGTCCAGGGTCTTCTCCACCAGTAGTCTTCCCACAAGGGCATCGCTTACGGTGCCTAGTTCCTCACGTAACCGATGCAAAGTCCAGCGAACTGCGGCGGCCAATTCGGGGTCGTTCGCTGGGTCGGGGAAACGGCAAGGGAACGTGGTCCACTTGCCGTTGGGTACGTTGCGTGTGGACCATCGGTGCCACTCAATTTGTCCACGCGGTGCCGTGCGTTCCTCCTGGCGCTGGATGAACCCTCGCCGCTGATGCGCCAGCAGCGCCTCGATGCGCCGCAGCACTGGAGCGGCGAGTAGCCAAGGTGGTACTTCGCGGGCCGATCCTGGAACCTGCGGGGCTCCGCCGATGGTTGGCTCGATTTCGAAACCGATGCTCTGGAAGACAGCACCGAGCGCGGTCCACTTGAAGCGCGGTTCCACCATCAGACCCGCAACGACACGCCTTGTCGACGGCGACAATAGCGGTACGGCACCGATACGATTGCCGGGATGGAGGAGAATCTGAATTCCTCGTCTCGCCTGTACTTCGGTGCGAATCCCCAACCTACCCAATTGAAGTCGATTCGCGTCAAGGAAAGGCTCGACCCAACGGTCACCCTCCAGGCCGAGCATATCCGACCGCAATGCCACAGGGCTCCCTTGATCAGAACAGCGTAGCAGTGGACGTAATGCCGGGGCGGGGCGAGTAGATTTCTTCTTCGCCCTCCCTCGCCCGCAGTGGGTGCTTCCTCGGGCCATTACCTCTCCAGGACTCTCGACTCGATGCGGTCAGCAAGGCCGGCTATCTCCTGGCTCGCTCCACCACAGAGCCGCTCGGTCAGATACTCTTTCAGCAGGGGCACCAACTCAAGACGAAGTCGCCTGGCGATTCGGTCTGCCCGCCCCTGCGGTGCAAGGTCCGGCCTCGGGTCGAGGAAGTAGGAGTGTCCGGGAACCAAACGCAACGTTTCATCATCTGCGTATTCGGCGAAGGTCAGGACAGTATCGTCAAAGCATTCTTGCGCCAGTTCCACTCCTTCATCCTGG
>CALGBT010000180.1 GCA_937884235.1 uncultured Pseudomonadota bacterium | reverse complement strand
GTCCGCTGCTGTTTGTTGTGGGCCCTGGGCCAGGCCGCCAATCCCCTGACCCTGGCTCCATTACTCGAGTTTGCCCGGATAGAGCGCGACAAAGTTGTCCTCGGGCAGTTGGCCGCGACCCTCTTTCGCATAGTCCGCCGGGCCGGGCACAGCCGTGGCGTTGACAGTGAACAGTCAGAACAAATTGTGCCCCGCGAGTTGGAGGCGCTGGAGGCCGAGTTGTTGCTTGCCCCGGATGCCGAGACGTTTGTGACACGCGGCCGCCTCTTCGTGAAGACGGGGCAGCTCTTGAAGGCCATTGGCAGCTTCTCGCAGGCACATAACGAGCAAGGGTCAACTTCGCCCAAAGCACTGCTCTACCGCAGCCAGAGTTTCTTGCTCATGGGGAAGCCACTCTACGCTCTGGACGACCTCCTGGCCTGCCCGGAGGAATTCGACTATCCCCCGATGTACTACCTGCACCGTGCGTCCCTGGTGACCCTGGCGAGACAGATTGTGGCGGCGGCCAAGGAGAAGGGCCTTACCGACTACGCCCGGCTTTTCGAGCGCCGACTAGACAAGATCGCCGAGAAGAAGAATCGCCAGAACTCGGAAGAGTAAGAGAGCCCTACCCTAGCCAATCAGACGGCCAGTTGCCTCCAGCGCCTCAACAGTGTTCATGGTTACCTTGGCAGGCAGGACTGCTTCGGTAGTTGCTCGCCGGCCATCCCAGGAGACAAGGGTGCCACCGGATTCCAGATGGGTGCTGGCGGGCAGCAGAACATCGGCTCTTTGTGCCAGGGATGAACTCTGCGTGGCCTGAACCACAAGGAAAGTGGCATTGCGAACAGCAGAGGCTGCAGCCTTGCCATCCTCGGCAAGAATCCATGCGCCGCGGAAGGCTCCGGCATCGGCACGGGCCAGTAGCTCAGATGATGCCTGGGGGCCAACAAGTCCGCTCTCCAGCAGCCCTTCAACATTGGCCTGGCTGCGGCAGACGAGGGTCCCTGAGCCCTCTCCTTCGGGCCTCAGGGCCGCCACCGTCTGGATAAGACGTTGGGCAACACCACGTCCGACATCTCGCCCCGGCACGTACATGGCCACTAGTCGGCCATCGCCGGAGAGCGCGTCGAGGAGCGCCTCCGCCTGCTCAGGCTCAATGCCACAGCGAGTGAACAGGGCGGCATCATCGCAACCGCTGATTTCATCTGAGACCTCGGCCTGGCCGGCCCCCAATCGTCCCTGTAGCCAACCCAGCAGGGTCGCTTCGCTCCCCCGCCGCACTTTGACCCAGAGTTGCGCCAGCCTGGTGACCTGGGTGGGTGCCGAAGTGATGGCCACCACACGAGCGCCATTACGCATCGCCCGCCGTAGCCTGGCGGCGGCCACCGGCGTATACTCAAGCGGGTCTTCGCCGACAACAACAATGCACTCGGCATTAAGCAACTCGAGACCGCCGACGTTGGACGAGAACCCCACGGAACCCCCCTCAGTCCGCGCCACGCTAAGACTACCTACGCGACCACCATAGACATCGGCCCCCAGCTTCCTGAAAGCCACCGCCTCTTCATTGGTGACACCGGCACCGATGGCAAAGAGCAAGGTATCTGGCCCGTGTTCTTCTGCCACGGCGGCAAGCCCGGTGGCAGCGGCCTGCAGCGCTTGTTCCCAGGTTGCCGGTTGCAGCCGCCCCTGGCGACGAACCATGGGGGCCGTCAAGCGGTCCTCCCCATAGACTTTCGCATTCTCATAGCGCCCGCGTTCACAGATGGGGTGTCGCGCCCCGTTGGCCTTGACAACGTTTGACACCGCAACACCGAACTCGTTGACAGTCACGGTTATGGGGCACATCTCGGGGCAGCGGGTGCAAATGGTCTGGCCGGTACTGGTCGCAGGGGCAGTTTGGGCGAGGGCCTTGAAACTTAGGGCCCCGGTGGGGCAGACCTCAACGCAGTTACCACACGAAATACAATTGGTCTCCACCAGGTTTTTGCCCATGGCCGGCAGCATAATGGTATCGAAGCCGCGGTCGACCAAACCCAGGGCCGAAACGCCGATGACGTCGCCGCACATGCGCACGCAACGAGTGCAGAGAATGCACTTATTGGGGTCGAGGAGTATCTGCGGGTGACTGCGGTCAATCTGACGTCGACGGGTCTGGCCCGTGACCTTGTTGTCCAGGGCGTAGTCTTCCGCGTAGTCACGAAGCTCGCAATTCGCACGCGAGGAGCAGCCGCAGGCGAGGCAACGCCGAGCCTCCTGCTCGCTCTCACTTTCCCCTAGAGACAACTCAGCCTCCTCAAAGGTTGCAATGGCTTCTTGGTATGGAAGGTGCGGTTGGCGGCTGCGGGGAGAGGCCGCAGCCGGCGGCACATCGTCAGCTCTGATCTCGCCGAAATTCTCTCGCCGAGAGGAGAAGAGGCCGCGATTATGTGCCGGCTCGCCGACGGTGAGATAGCGAGCAATGGAGAGAGCCGCACGCCGCCCATGGGCGATGGCGTCAATGGCCACCGAGGGGCCCAGCAGGCAGTCGCCGCCGGCAAAGATGCCGGGAACAGAGGTCGCCTGTGACTGTTCGTCTGCGACAATGGTGCCCCAGCGGGAGATTTCCAGTTCCTTGTCATCGCAACGAACGCCCCCGAGAGCTACCCGCTGCCCAATGGCGCCAATGATGAGGTCACACTTCACCAGATGGTCACTGTTGTCCACGGGGACCGGTCGCCGCCGTCCCGAGGAATCAGGCTCGCCAAGTTGCATCTTCTGGCAGGTCAAACCGACGAGGCGATTGCCCTCAGATTCCACACCCAGGGGAGCGATAAGGAACTCCAAGCGCACACCTTCGTGATCGGCGGCTTCAATTTCCTCCACGTTGGCAGGCATTTCCTTGCGAGTGCGTCGGTAGAGAATCGTGACGTGCTTGGCTTCCAGGCGAAGTGCCGTACGGGCAGCATCGATGGCGGTATTGCCCCCGCCGACAACGACGATGCTGCGGCCCTTGACTGCGTATTCATCAGCCTTGCCGAGCTTCACCCCAATGAGGAAGTCCAGCCCGGAGAGGACACCGGGATGGTCCTCTCCCTTGATCCTGGCTGCCGTGGCCGCCTGTGCTCCGATAGTCAGGTAGAGTGCGTCGTATTGGCGGCGAAGATCGTCCACCAGCACATCTCTGCCGACCTCCACACCGGTCTTAACCTCAACACCCAGGTCAAGAATCTGCTGAATCTCCCAGTCCAGGAGACGCTGGGGCAAGCGATAGTCGGGAATTCCCCAGCGCAGCATGATTCCAAGGGGGCCGGCTTGAACTCCCTCCCG
>CALGBT010000179.1 GCA_937884235.1 uncultured Pseudomonadota bacterium | reverse complement strand
GTTGGCCAGAGAAGCAATGACAAACCAGAGAATTTCAAAAACTATAACGACTATATTGACGCGTCTTACTGGACCTGGGTTGGCGGTCTTGCTGCCGCGGGCACAATTTGGGCGGTCAATCTGGTGCACGCCTGGGCAATGCCTATGCCCACTAAGCCCACCGCCTGGCGACTGGTTCCCATGGCCGATGGCAATCAGTCCGGCCTCACTTTCCTGCTTTCGTTCTAAGCTACAGCAAGTCAGGCAGATCCTCGTTGGTGAACTTGAAATCCAGGCCCCGTTGCACCAGGGTTTCACCACTTTGGAGGACCGGGTGGGACTTCTCGTAAGGGACGCCCGGGACGCGGTAGAAAATGCCTAACTTGATCGCCGGGTCGAAGGCCGCTCGCAGAGCCGCATCGCGGTCCGTCTCGTCATGACTCTCCGGCAGCAGGCTGGTGTTCTCACGATACCACTTGATGTTTCGCAACTTGTTGAAGCTGGGACAAGTCTGCAGGATCTGAACCAGGGAGAACCCGTCGTAGCTGATGGCTTCCACCATCATCTCCCGCATGTGCCCCATATCAGCCATCGTAGTCCGGGCCGCAAACTTGGCCCCCGCAGCCAGAGCTAGTTGCATGGCATCGAGGGGAGTTGACGTTACCCCGCCATAGTTGATAGTGGTGGTCATACCCTGCCAGGCCGTGGGGCTCGCCTGCCCCTTGGTCAGTCCATATACCTGATTGTCGTGGAGGAAGAGATTGATACCCACATTGCGGCGAACTGCATGGAGAAAGTGGTTGCCCCCCTCCGCCAGCAGGTCGCCGTCACCCGAGAAAACCAGCACCTCCAACTTGTGGTTGGCCAACTTGATGCCGGTAGCGCTGGGCAGCGCGCGGCCGTGCAGGCCGGAGAAACCGTTGCAGGCTGTCATGTAGTGGGGCAATTTGGCCGCCTGACCGATGCCTCCCACTACAATATAGTCCCGGGGCGAGAGGGCGAGGTCCTCGGCGAGGACAGCCTCCGCGGTCTTGATAATCGGAAAATTCCCGCATCCGGGACACCAGGTGACGCTTCCCAAATCCTTCATGGGGTTAACCTCCCCCGCAACTCAGCGGTCAGTTCGTCGACGTAAAACGGTCGACCATTGTACTTGAGCACATGCTCGTCAGCCTTCACGCCATATTCGCCACGCAGGAGGCGGGCGAATTGCCCCGTGGCATTGCACTCAATAGTGATCAGGCGGGCTTCCCCCAAGGCCTCGCGCACCGCCACCTCGGGGAGCGGGTAGACCTCCGAAAAGTGAACGTGGCCCACCGACAAGCCCGTGGCCCGCAAGGCCTCGCAGGCATCACGGACGACACCCCGGCAGGAGCCAAAGCTCACCAGAACCGTAGTCGAGTCCTCCACCGCAAAGCGCTCCGGCAAGCTCATGTCGGAGGCCACCAACCCCCTCTTGTCTATGAGCTTGTGGACCATCGCCGCCGAAAGAACCGGGTCTTCAGTGATATGTCCAAATTCGTCGTGCGTGTGGGAGTCAGTGAGGGTCAGGTCGTTGGTGAAGCCCGGAATCGCCCGCGGCGAAATGCAGCCCTCCTGCAAAGAATAGCGCGGATATACTGCTGGCTCAGCGCTGGTCGACTCCAGCTTGAGGAAACGCTCCTGGTATTCAGGGTGAACCTTCCAGGGGTCAGAAGACCACAGGGAATCACCCAGATGCTGGTCAGACAAAATAAAGACAGGAATCTGGTACTTCTCGGCCAGATAGAAGGCCTTCTGGCCAGCGACAAATGCCTCCGCCGCATTGCCGGGCGTGAGAATCGCACGAGTGAACTCACCGTGCCCGATATACTGCACCATGTGCAGATCACCCTGCGCAGTCTTCGTGGGCAGACCAGTTGCCGGGCCGGGGCGTTGCACGTTGACAATCACCAGGGGAGTCTCAGCAACCCCAGCCAGACTGATGGCCTCACTCATCAAGGCCAGTCCGCCACCACTGGTGGCAGTCATCGCTCTGGCCCCGGCACTGCTGGCGCCAATGGCCAGATTGATGGCAGCAATCTCGTCCTCTGCTTGCTCCACCACAATCCCGTAACGCTTCGAGAGACCAGCCAATGTATTCATCACTGCCGTGGACGGCGCCATGGGGTAACCAGCATGAAATGTGACACCGGCCGCAATGGCCCCCAGAGCAATGGCCTGGCTGCCAGTCTTCACCACCGTGGGTAGAACCTCCCTCGGCACGTCAAGATCCTGATGCAGATCAGTCATTGGTTTAGCGAAGTCGTAGCCCTTGCGAGCAATGACTACGTTGGCGGCAACCACGTCCCCCCCCTTCTTCCCGAACCGCTTCTCCAGCATCTCGACAAGTGGGTCGAGGGGCTGGTTGGTGAGCGCCAGAAGCATCCCAACATAAAAGGTGTTGATGCCCCGGCGTTCCTGCGCGTCCAACAACTCGGACAACGGAACGTTGATCACCGCTGGCCGATGCTCCGCCTTCACCTTGGCCGCCTCAGCAAAGAGGGCTGTACCCTTTTGCAAGGTGTCCAAATCGCTAGCTATGCCTGCGGGAGAGATGGCGAAGGCGATGTCGGCACCCTTTGTTACGGACCGAGCCGGACCCGTGGAGACGCGAATCTGCGAGTAGCTGTATCCACCGGCGATGCGGGATGCGTAGTCATTCACCGCCAGCACCCCGTAGCCACGTCCGGCAAAGTACTGGGCGGTGATGGCGGCTACCGATTGCACGCCCTGTCCCTGTTCGCCGCTGAATCTGACGACCAAACTGTTTGCCATACTCTACTCCTTCACAAGCAAGGCTGGGATACCGTGCCCCAGCACGAAAGACACGACTCCAGGTAGCACTATCCGTCGGACAGCCCAGGGGCCGCCGCCGGAACGGGGACCCGCTGGCTCTGGGGTCCGCTGATCGCAGCACCAGCCGGTGCGCTTTTGACTGCTGGATTCTTGATGCCAAAAGTCAGGTTGCTAGCGCCAAGTATGGCTGCGGCTCCTTCGAGTCCGCCGCCGCCGCCATTCACGAGGACATTGGGCACCTGCACGATATTTGGATTCTTCACCGCGGCCTCAAGGATCATTTGCAGGCGGGCGAGTTCGTAGGTCTTCTCCTGACCCAGCACTTCCATCTGCGCCCGCTGACCCTCAGCAATGGCCTGCAACTTCAGCTTCTCACCCTCACCGAGCAGTCGCTGCTCTTCTCGGATCTCCACTGCGGCCTTCTTCCGAATCTCCGCTTTCATCAAC
>CALGBT010000178.1 GCA_937884235.1 uncultured Pseudomonadota bacterium | reverse complement strand
TTCTGGCCGTGTGTTCGCTTCACTTTCGGGCGATGACGCCGCCATCATCTACTCCACCGATTCCGGGAACTCATGGCAGGACTTCGTCTCTCTGCCCATGCTCAGCACCAGGGCTGGCGACGAAGTTCTCGCCGACCCTGACAGTGCCGGTTCAGTCTTCGTCTCTTTCTGGCTACACGGGCTCTACTACTACGACCAACTCACCAGTGAATGGTCCCGCCTGGAAGATTCTCCCGAGGGGGTCAGCGCGTTGGCCTGGGACCCGTCCAATGGCGTCTTGTTGGCCGGCAGCGGTCTCGGATCCAAGCTGTACAGCAGCGCTGACAAGGGGACAACCTGGGTTGTCGCCAAGGACTTCGGGCAGAGCAGCTATCACATTGAGCGGCTCGTCGCGGACGGCGACTATCTCTTCGTCTTGTTGCAGGCGAAGGTGCACAACAGCACCAAGCTCTTTGTCAGGAACAACGGGCAGTGGTCAGAATCAGTCATTGGAACGGCCATTACCAGCGTCGCTGCGCAGCAGGCAGAGAACGAAACTGTGCTTGCCTCCGGCATGTTCGGTGGGCTTTATCTCTCTGAAGATGGCGGCGCCAGCTTTGCGCCCTTTGGCAGTTTCGATTCCGGGGCCCTGGACATTGCCGTCTCGCCGGCGGAGCCACAGTTAGTGCTGGCAGCAGTGACCTGCGGACAGTTACCAGCATGGTACGACCCGAACCAGTCTCAACTGGGTGGACAGTGTGGCGTCCGCCGCTCTCTTGATGGCGGATTGAGCTGGACCACAGCGCTGTCGACGGGGTCCGCTTGCACCAGAATCATCCCCTCCCCCTCCATCGGTGGGATGTGGTTTGCAACCTGCCCTGGCAGTGGGGTGTACTACTCGACAGACGATGGCTCCAACTGGTCAACCCTGTCGGGATACTCCTACCTCGATGAGGTCAACACGCTCTCCGCAGTGGCGGGGAGCCTCTTCTTCGGGACCAATGCCCGGGGCCTGGTGCGGGCGACCACCGACCCTGGCACAGGGATGCCTACGGCCTGGGATGGGTCCTTGTCGGATCCGGTGCGACAGTCATTACCTGTTGGGGCGATTCGATTGGAACTGCAGCCGAACAACTCTTCCAGACTGTTTGTATACTCCCAACCGGGTGGCCTCATTCGCACGGACAACTTCGGCAGTGAATGGTTTTATGCCGGGGACCGCCTGGCCCCGGAAGCGGGGACTGCGCTATCTACCGAGCAGTTGCCGGCCATGGTGCCTCGCATTGTTTCATCGAACCAGGGGGATCAACTGTGGACTGCGGTGGCCGGCAAGGGGATCTTCGTCTCTCAGGATGGCGGGTCACACTGGCTCTTCGCCTCGGGCAGTTCGCTACCAGTATCGACGTCCCATCCAGTAGATTTAGTGGCGGACCCGAGTTTTGCCAACTTCGTCTGGCTGGCAAGTCGAGAGGGCTTCTTCCGCACCTCCGACCTGGGTGGACTATGGCAGAAGATCGAGACTGGCCTCGGCAAGGGTCCGCTGGAGGCTGTGCTCACGCCTAACAACAACAGTCTCTATGTGTCGGTGGCAGGGGCAGGTCTTTACTCTGTCCCCTTTGATGGGGCGGCGTGGAGCAAGTCTCACGCGGTTAATTTCATCGATGCCAAATCTGCTGCCTGGGCGGGGCGCCGTCTGGCGCTTTGGCACTTCCCCTTGGGGGATCCCGGGGCAGACAAGACCTATTTGGTGGGCATGGATCCCAACGGGGTTTTCAAAACCATTGATGGGGGCATCAGCTTCCAGCAGGTTGGCGCTGGACTACCGACGGGCAGAGTGCTCGGTCTGGCCCGGTCGCCACACAACGCACAACTTATTGTGGCAGGAACGCCGCAGGGCGTGTATTCGAGCACCGACGCAGGGACCTCCTTTGCGCCAATGGGCGTGATGGGGGGTGGCGTCGTCTGCTTCTCCTTCGACTTTGATGCAGCATCTGATGCCACGATCTATGCGCTATGCGCTACCGACTTGCCCCATGGGCTCGACCTGGAGGAGCAGGAGGACAGTTTCGGCAATCGGGCTCTGTATGTCAGCCGAGATGGTGGGGTGGTTTGGGAGGCAGTGGGCGAAGGTCTGTACTCCGAGAAGCATCCGGTTGCGGTGATGGCTGACCCTGAATTCGCTGACATTGTCTATGTGGTCACTTTGGAGGGAGGTGTCCTGCGCTCCGTGAACGGTGGCGAGACCTTTGCACCGTGGAGCCTTGGGCTGCCTGCCCCCTTCACCGGTGGCCGGGGTCTCCTGCACTCCTCCCCTCTGGCCTTTACGCCAAACGGTGAGAACCTGATCCTGGGCACCGAGGGATTTGGTATGTACACCAGAGTGCTAAGCGCAGACTGCCAGTAGCCGCGGCACTTCTACTCCGCCACATCTGTGAACTTCGCCTTTCGTCTCAGTCTACTGCTTGCTTGCCGGCTCGCTATTCATTTTCCGGCGAGAGGTGTGCTGCAGAAATGCCAAGGCGCTCGGTGCGGGCTTGGAAAACCACAAAATTGAGCAGATCGCTCTCGCCTTCGGTTAGGGAACAGAAGGTGAGTGCCACCTCCTGAGAGGCATCGGTTCCCTTTGCCGGGCGGGCCCGCACAGTGCTGGCAGGCAGAAGGACCATGGGCTCGGCCTGTTCCGAGGACAACTCAAATGCCACTGCCACAAAGCCGTCCTTCTTCAGGTCAGCGGGAAAGACAAAGCGTGCCCCGGACCCGGAGAGGTCCACTTCGACAGTACGAAAGCGATAATGGGACGGGTCACGAGAAAGCTCATCGACGGCGTCGCGCGCACCAGCCTCGTCGGTAATCTTTTCTGGCAACGATTGCAGCCAAACTCCCAGTTCCATGTCGGCCCGGATGAACTCTCGGCGCTCACCGATGCGCGGCGGATCAGGAATGGCCATGACGACGCGGTCGGGGGCGACAATTTCTGAGACCCGGCCACGCAGGATGAGGGAGAAGTCGGCATCTCCGTAAAGCACGGTCAACAGGGAGTCCTTGAACCGCGTCAGGCCGCTCTTGTCAACCTTGATGGCCAGGGCCAGCAGGTGTTCTGGCCGCGCCACAAGGACAGTCCCATAGGTAACCAGCGGCTCGCCCTGGTCAACGGCGATGACGGTGACGAGTTTTCCTACACTGGGATAGGTCGGGGTATCGTTCATTGGCCACTACTCCTTTTCTGCTTCCTTCAGCTTCCGGTATATCGTGGCGCGCGAAATC
>CALGBT010000177.1 GCA_937884235.1 uncultured Pseudomonadota bacterium | reverse complement strand
GTTCCCCCGAGGTCTTCTTCTACGTTGTGGGGGCGATTTCGCTGCTGATGATCCCGGCCCTCTATGTCATCGGACGCCTGCTCTGGGGGCGGCCACACGAAGGCCTGGTGGCAGCACTGCTGGCGGCCGTCTTCCCTCCCTTCCTGCTCTTCGCCACCAGCGGCAGCCTCTCCCTCCCCTACGCCAGCCTGGCCTGCGTCTCGATTGCCCTGCTCATGCTCTGGCTGCAGACCGGCCGCACGAGCCTGCTGGTAGCCTTGCTGACGGCTCTGGTCCTGACGCTCCAGACCCGCACCGAGGCCGCCCTCTTCATCGTTCCGGTGGTCGCCACCTCGCTGCTCTATCCGCACCGACTTCCCTGGAAGACCTTGCTCAGCGGCCGCACCATTTCCCTCATCGCGGCCTTCCTGGTGCTCGCCATCCCCTATCTCACTTCTCTATTTGCCCAGGTGAACTCAGAGCTTTCCGGCAGCAGGGACGGCGGCTGGAGCGGCATGGCCGAGTGGCTGGCCTTCAGCACCCTGGTTATGGGGATGTTCTATGCCTGGGGGATGCATCACCAGCGCAAGCAACTAGGCTCCCTGAGCTGGGGCGTCCTCGGCCTGTGCATCACCTATTTGGTGACATTGCAGCTGCTGGACAACGCCTGGGGACTGAGCAACTGCTTTCCTGGGTCCGAGTATCTCTACACCATTCCCGGTGCCGACTCCTTCGCCCCAGTTGGCCTGATGTTCATCGAGCCATTGCTGACGCCGGCCGGACTGACGGTGGCCTATTTCGCCGCCTTCGCAACCCTCAACATCGGCCGCAGCAGACGGCTGTGGCTGCTCCTCAACATCTGGTTCATCCCCCTGGTCGGCATCACCTTCGTCAAAGCCGCCGGTGAACTACCTTTCTGCGGGGCCCGTACCGCCCTGGCCGCGGCCCCTCCTTTTCTCCTCCTTGCCGCAGCAGGCCTCGTCTCGGCAGGCACAGCTTTGGGCGCCTTCACTGCCAGCCGACGCTTGCGGGGAGCGCTCATTGGGGCACTTGTTCTGGGCGTGGCCGCAAGCTTTGTCGCACCTTTGGTCGCCACCACCAGCGGACCTTTCAACCAACAACAGGAATATCACTTCGTGCGGGGGTGGATTTCGACTCTGGAGCAAGGCTCCCTGCTGGCCTACAACAATGGCCCGGTCGAAACTTCCGGCTCCGACGAGTCGTGTGGTCCTGAACCGGCATCGGTTTCTCCCGGAGAGACCGTCAACATTGCCGTCCTCAACCGCACCGACGGGTTGCTCACCTCACTTCTGGGAAGCAATCCACAAGGCATCGTAACCCTGGGAATTGAAACCCCCGATTCCCTCAGAAATGCTCTGGGCAACCAGCCTGTGTACTACTACGAGGGGCTCGACTGCTGGCGCACCGGGAGGCCCGATATGATGCCTCTGTGCAGTGAAATCCACCGCTTGTACAACCTGGAAGAAGTGGCCTCTCTGGAATTTGAGAACCGGCTCTACGGCTCCGATTTCCTCGAAGCTCTCAGAATAGACCTGGAAACCGTGCGCCTCACTCTCTATCGAGTGCTTCCTCAATAGGCGGCGGTGCAAGTCGAGGAGTCGACGGACTCCCTTTCTACCCCTTGTCTGCCATGGCCTCGACCGGCTTCATCCGGGCCATCTTCAGGGCGGGCCCCAAGGCAAAGAACAAAGTCGAGAAGAAGACCACCAATGCCGGCTCAGTGAAGACCCGCAGAGTCATCTTGCCCTTGAGAACAGTGCCCACATCAACCCCGCCAGCAGTCATCGTCCCCGACATCCCCGACAGGTCGATACCGTATGCGGTCATGAGCCACACCCACACCGTACCGAGGGCTGTGCCGAGGCATACGCCGAGCAATGCGAGCCAGCTCGCTTCCGCAATGGAACCATAGAAGATCCGCCATGGAGAGGTGCCTAGGGCAGCCTGTACCCCCAACTCCCGCTTGCGCTCAAAAACTACAGTAAACATCGTTGTCAAGATGCCCGTGCTCATGAGGATCAGCATCAGGAAGTAGGTGAACCCCGAGGCTTTGTCCATCATGGTGAGCATGGTGTGGACATCCGGGTTGACCTCCCACCACGGCTCGACGGCCAGCGCCGCCTCGGCTTCCCTCGCCTGGTCCGCAGCCCCGGCCATCTGCTCCACCCACGACAGTTCCACTTGCCGCAACGGCACACGAACACCCGCCAGCGTGTGGCGAATGGACTCCACCACCGCGGCAGTTTCCTTGCCATCGCTGAGCAGCGCGCTTATTTCGTGGAGCCCATCTCCCGTGCCCAGAACCTCTTGCAATCCAGAGAGGCCGACAATGGCAATGGTCTGGTCCACTGTATCGCTGCCCGTATCCACGATGCCCGTTACGTACCAGGCAGCGGAGCAGTTGGACGCGCTCATACAGGCCATGTCCAGACGCACTTTGGAGCCCAACTCTACCTTCAGCATTTCCGCAAGCTTGTCGCCCAAAGTGATGCCTCGGCGCCGCCGATGGCGCGCCGGTGCGTCCGGGGCCAAGGCCTCCGGTGGAGCAACCACGAACTCCCCGGAGACGATCTGCTCGGGAGTAACGCTGGCCCCAATCTCCCGCTCACGGTCTACCCCCAGCAACGGCACCGAACGCACCGTACTCGACATGCTCGACCGGATAGTGGCGGCAACACTCAGGCGGGGGCGCACCGCCCACACCCCCGGCAGCTCCTCGATTGCGGCAACCGCGGACTCACCATCGGGCACCAACATGTCGACCTGGCGCTGTGCACGATACTGGGGATGGTGAATCTGCAGGTGGCCGACGCTGGAGCGGGCCAATTGGTCCTGCAGCTTGTCCCCCATTCCATCCATGTAGGAAACCAGGAACATGAGCAAGGAGAGCCCCAGCGCAATAATGGACAGAGTCAGCATGGTCCGCCGAGGATTCCGCCACAGATTCCGCCATGCCAGCCGCCAGATCATTCCCCTTCCCTCAAGAAAAGTGCAGCGCATCCAAGACTCGGACGCGGCGAATTCGCAGGGCCGGATAGATCGTGCCGACCAGTGAAAAGACCAAGACGCTCACAATGGCAAAGAGGACTCCCGACACCGTCGTCTTGGGGTAGATGACCCCGGTGAGCATCACCCCCGCGGTCTCAATCTCGCCCATCCCGAGATCAAGTCCGACGCGGCCAAAGTACTCCAGCAGCGCCACCCCCAGCAAGGTGCCCAAAACAGAACAGAAGAGCGCCAACA
>CALGBT010000176.1 GCA_937884235.1 uncultured Pseudomonadota bacterium | reverse complement strand
GGCGTTGAGCACATCGACGTGGTGCGCCCGGTCATCTTCCTTGACCCGGCGGGTGAACTCGTGCTTCTTGATCAGACCGTCTTCGTACTCCTGGGCGCTGGCACCGAAGATAACCCCCGTCTGCACGTGACCGGCCATGGTCAATTCGTAGATGTAGTAAGAAGGCTCGTTGTCACGAAGCAGGATACCTTCCGCCTGCAATCGTTTCAGATTGTCGGCCCCCTTCAGATACACCGCTTCGTCATGGGAGTCGACCCCGGCGGGAAAATCAATCTCAGCCCTCACCACATGCAAAAAGCTGTGGGGGTTGCCCTCCACCATTGCCCGAGCCTCGGCTTCGTTCATCACGTCGTAGGGTGGACTCGCTACCCGCTCCACCATGTCCAACCGGGGCCGCAGCCCCCGAAACGGCTTTGCATCCGACATCTTGCAGCACCTCCCATGGCAATCAATGCACCAGTGAGCGATCTCTACATTGGAAATAGAGGCAATTCAAGATACTTTAACGCCTTTAAGGCAGGAGGGTCGGGGGAATATCTTATTTACTTTGCCACGCACCCACGCGCCAATTCGACCACGGCACTCCCATTGCCCATGCTGAGCGTGGCTTGACGGTAGTCATACCCGCAGAGTAACATGGTCCAAGATTGCTGAAGACGAGGAACCATGCCCGTGCTGGCGACGATGAGCCGAAAGAAGCAGGTCGCATTTGCGGTGGTCGCAGCATGCGCGGCAATGATCTTGCTGGAAGTCGCCGCACGCGTGGTCCTGAAGATCTGGCCCAACGCCGGTTACTCTGACCCAGCCGATGACCCACCACTGCCAGTTGCCAACCTGGGCAACGACAACTACGTCATGGAGCGACGGTTCAGGGCACTGCGAGAAGCGGAAGGCCTGACCATTGATCTTGCTCCCGATGAGTCCCGAGGCTGGTCCCTGGCCCCCGGCGCCTTCGTAATGCGCACCGCCATCTCCTCGGGCGTAGCCCTTGCTCGCATCAATAGCCTTGGATTTCGCGGCCCCGAGTTGGCCGCCAGGCAGGCCAATGAAATTCGCATCATGGGACTAGGGGACTCAACGCTGTTCGGATTCGGCGTCAGGGAGAGTGCCGGGGCAATACCGGTCGCGGCGCGGATACTTGCCAACTCCCTCACCCGCCCCGTCAACCCGGTCGTCGCCGCTACTCCCGGCTACGACAGCGGTCAGTGCCTCGAAACCCTGCGCCAGCATGGGCGCGTCGTGCAACCCGATGTGGTCGTCATCGCAGCACTCTGGAGTGACCTCTCGCCACGCCGCTTTGACCCCACCAATGGACAGCCCGCGCCCCAAGCAACGAGCGCGCTGGTGGGGACACTACTCAAACCGGTCAAAGAACTGGCCACCTACCGACTCATGCTGCGATACCTTGAGCCCATCCTCGGCAGCCAGAAGGTCGGCTTCATTGGCGAGTGGGGAGAGGTGGGGGCCAATGTATCGCACCCTCCGCGAACCTCCGCCGACAACTTCCGCCGGAACCTGAAAGCCATGGACGCAGCGGCACAGGAACTCGGGGCCCGCACCCTCTTCATGGTGCTGCCGGCACCAATCGATTTTGCTACCGATCCGCTGCCTGACAGGGTTGCCGTCTTCCGCTCTATCATCGCTGAGGTGGCCGACGAGACCGGGGCCCTCCTGCTCGATGGTCCCGAAATCTTCCGGACCCACGGCGGGCGCATCTCCTATTTCCTCGACCAGGTACATCCTGCGGCAGAAGGGCACCAACTCCTGGGTCAAGCTCTCGCTGAACTTCTCACCGGCCCCCTGTCTCGCCTCTAGAAGGCCACTTGACTTACCTCTCGCATTAGCCGGATAATGGCGCCGGTTCCTATCAGGAGGCGCGGCAATGCTGCACCGTGTGCGACGCGTTAGAGTAGCTCTGTGGGCACTCCTGCTACTGGCTGGAGCCGCCGGGCAAGTCCTCACCGTCCAGGCCGCAGATGTGGTCGACTCGGGACCCGACACCGTGGCCGCACCGTCTGCTGGCCCCGCGCTTGATGCCGCGGCCGCACCGGAGAGCCCTCAACCAACCCCCATAGCCGAACCGCCCGCACCAGCGGACAATACCGCAGATACCGCACCAGTCGCACCCCACACTGTCGTCAGTGAATCTCCCCGAGCCTTTCCCCCGGTCACCGGCAAGAACCTCGTGGTCTATCGCGCCCGCCTCTCCGACGTCGTCGACCTCGGTATCGGCCCATTCCTGGAACGAGTCCTGGATGATGCAACCGCCGAGGGCGCAGCGGCACTGATCATTGAGATCGATACACCGGGCGGGCGAGTCGATGCCGCCGTGGAGATCAAGGACATGCTCCTGCGCGCCACCATCCCCACCATCGCCTGGGTCAACAAACAGGCAATTTCGGCCGGTGCGCTTATTGCCTTTGGCCATGACTATATTGTCTGGTCGTCCGGTGCCACCATGGGCGCGGCCACCCCAATTCAGCTGGGGAGTGCGGGAGAAACACAGCCGGTTGAAGAGAAGATGGTTTCCTACATGCGCAGTGTCATGCGGGCAACCGCCGAAGCCAAAGGCCGAGACGGTCTGGTGGCCGAAGCCATGGTCGATGCCGAAATCGAATTGCCTGAATACGCCCCCAAGGGCCGTCTCCTTACTGCCACGGAACATCAGGCTGAGGCCCTCGGTCTGCTGGACGGGCGTGCCGATTCCTTCGAAGAGGTCCTGCGCTTCGCCGGGCTCGAGGAAGCTCGCATCGTCAACCCGACCCTCAACTGGGCCGAGAAGACCGCTCGCTTTCTCACTCATCCCATGGTCAGCTCCGCACTCATGTCCATCGGCATGCTCGGCATTCTCATTGAATTCTACACTCCGGGCTTTGGCATCGCCGGCATCGTCGGGGCCCTCTCCCTCTTTCTCTTCTTCGCCGGCCACCTCGCCGTCAACCTCGCAGGACTTGAGGAATTGCTCATCTTCGCACTGGGGGTAGTCCTGATCGTCGTCGAGGTCTTCTTTATTCCGGGCTTTGGACTGGCTGGCGTGGTGGGGGCCATCTTCATTGGGCTCAGCCTGATCCTCGCACTGGTCGGGATGAAAATCCAGATTGCCTGGGACATCGGGCTACTCGCCGATGCCTTCCAGAGTTTCGCACTGGCAGTTGTCGGGGCGGCCGTGGCCTTCGCCCTCTCCCTGCGATT
>CALGBT010000175.1 GCA_937884235.1 uncultured Pseudomonadota bacterium | reverse complement strand
GGTTGGATCACGCCAGATCGTCCAAGTCAAGCGGATTTAGATGCGATCGCCCTGCAGAATAGCTAGCTGGCGCTGGTTTGTCCCCTAACTGGATGCTAGGATAGCGCCCGGATGAGCTGGATGAGAGGGAAGCATGGAGCGCGCAGCAATTTCTGTACAGCGTTGCCCGACCTATGAGCCGGAGTTGTTACGGAGTGCTCTGGCAGGTGCTCTGGCGCCGTTGGGTGGCATGCCGGCCTTTGTCAGCCGCGGGGACCGTGTCCTCATCAAGCCCAACCTGCTGGCGGCCCGTGCGGTGGACAAGCACGTCTGCACCCATCCGGAGCTGGTGTTGGCGGTGGCTGAGGCCGCCCTCGATGCCGGTGCCGCCAGGGTCTATGTGGGGGATAGCCCGGGTTTTGGCACTAGCCTTGGCGTCTTGCGCAAGCTTGGGCTCCCGGGGCAGTTGGCCGAGCGGGGCATCGAGATTGCCGCCTTTGATGACCCGGTAGAGATCGTACGCCCCGATTCGGTGCGCTTCAGGCGGTTCGAGATTGAGCGGGCGGTGCTGGAGGTAGACAAGGTCGTTAATCTGGTCAAGATCAAGACCCATGCGCAGATGTTTATGACGATGTCGGTGAAGAACACCTTTGGCTATATCGTGGGGACTCGTAAAGCAGCCTGGCATTTGGAGGCAGGTCGAGAGGTGGACTTCTTCGCCACCATGCTTCTGGACCTGCACTATCTGCGGCCACCGGTACTGCACCTCGCCGACGGTATCGTCATGATGGAAGGCAACGGACCTGGGAGTGGCACGCCCCGTGCTCTTGGATTGCTCTTCGCTGGCAACGAGGGGTCGGCCCTGGATACGGCCATCTGCGCCGTGCTGAATGTTCCGCCGCACTTTGTGCCGACGCTGAGAATGGCCGGGGAGCTAGGCCTGGGTGTTACTGATCTCGGCAAGGTAAGTTGGTATGGCCCGGCTCTTGAAGATGTCGCGATTGAGGGTATCGACCATCCCATTCTTTCGCATCCGGGCAAGTTCTTGGCGCCTCGGCCGTTGCAGCGCCTCACGCGGCGTCTGTTGGAAGTGCGCCCGCTGGTGGACCCTAAGGCATGCGTCGGTTGCCGTATCTGCATGGAGGCTTGTCCGGCCAAGGCCATCACCATGGTTCAGAAGAAGGACCGGCCGGCTGTTGCCCGAATCCACCCTCCGCTCTGCATCCACTGTTACTGTTGTCAAGAACTCTGTCCGGAAGGGGCCATTGCCCCAAAGCGGGGACTGGTACGCTCCCTCTTGCGTCGGCCGAGTTGAGAGGGGCCCGCAGCAACTGCGGTCTCTCAGGTCTCGCAACGCGCTGTTCCTTTGGGTATGATGGCCGCCGATAATGGCTATGGAAGCGAGGGCACCATGAAAAGTCGATGTGCGGTCGTATTGCTGTTCCTGGTGGTATCTGGCTGCGGTGGCAGCGGTAAATCCGAAGAAGTTGATCTGGCTGGTGACGTTGTCGTCGATGGGACTGGCGAAGTGGCTGGTGATGCCGCCCGGGCATGTGGCGACCTCACCACTGTTGCGCCTGCGGGCAACTTGCTGGCAGGCGAGTGGGCGTCCTTCGGCTGCTCCCTGGCTGACTGCCCCATGGTGGACGAGTTTGCCTTGCAGGTGGCGGGAGATCTCGAGGATTTTGAGATTGATGGAGAGAACGTGCGGTTCCTCGTTCCGGGAACCTACGAAGTTGCCTGTCTTCACGGCGACGAGGCTGATCCTGAGCCGGCGACCGTGGAGGTTGTTCCCGGGCTCCCGGAGATGGTTACGACGACCCTGGATGTAGAGGAGGTGGTGGCAGGGACGCAGGTCGTAGTTGGCTGCGCCGCTGCGGACGGGTTGGGCAATCCTATCTATGGCCCATTTGAACTGGTGGTGACGCCGGAGCCCGGAGTCTGGCAGCAAGGTACCCTCTTCAGGCCCACGGTGGTGGGTGCTTATAGCGTGACTTGCGTCGTCGATTCCATCCACAAGGGCAATGCTGTCAAGCTCAAAGTGGTTGCCGGCGTGCTGACCAAGATCTACACCGAGCTGGCTGCCAACCAGGTGGAGGCTGGCAAGTCGGTGAAAATTTCGTGTCGGGCGACGGACCATTTCGATAATCAGGTGGGTGGGTTTCCGCTGGTCGTCTTTGTCCCTCCGAAGCTCTCAATTCAGGGACTCTCGATTTCCGGTACTGAAGCCGGTTTCTTCGAGGTGAAGTGTGTGCCGCAGGCCGATGAGTGGGCCTTCTTCCAGCTCTTTCCCCAGGTCCTCACAGTGTTGCCGGGGCCTGCGGCGCTACTTAAGCTGGAACTGGTTCCCGACAAGTCGGTCTACCAGGTTCTGGACAAGGTGCAGTTGCAGATTGCCGTGCGGGATGCCTATGCCAACCTGATCCCCGATGCGCCGCTGCAGCCCATCCAGGTGACCACGGCGGAGGGCCTGCCCACAGATGGAGTGTTGGAAACTCAGGCTGGCAGCTATAAGTTCGTTGCCGAGGGGTCGTATCGCTTTGCCGCAGTGTCTTCCCAGGATGCCGGCGTGCTGGCGCAGCGAGTGGTGAACGTTGACGGGTCGGGACCGCTGCTGGCCATTGACTACCCGGACCGCGGGGAGACCGTCGGCGACAAGCCTGTGGTGAATGTCACCGGAACCGTCTCCGATGCAGTCACCGGTCTGGTCAGTTTCACTATCAACGGGGATGACGTAGATGTGGCGTTGGACAACTCATACTCGCATATCGTTACGGCCGGCCATGCGTTGAACCATCTCGTGGCCGAGGCAGAAGATGCCGGCGGTGAGACCACCCGTACCACCCGAGCCTTCGCCTTCTCAGACCAGTGGTTCAAGGCTAGCGGCGACCATGACGAGACCTTTGTGCCGGCCGGTTTCCAGCTCTTTCTAGCCGAGTCGTTTGTGGATGATGGCAACCATGACCATGGGGATCCTAATGATCTGGCGACTTTGCTGGAAGTGATTTTGGGGGGGCTGGATTTCGGCACAATGATCCCCAACCCCATTTATAATGCCAACAACTACAAAGTCTTCGTTACCAACGTGAAATTGGCTGCGCCGACCGTTGGCATGGACCTTATCGAGGGGGCGTTGACGGTGAACCTGGCTTTCGCCGATTTCGCTGCCGACGTCGAGGCCGTGGGCTCCTGCAGTGTGCTGGGCGTGGACCTCTGTCCAGACGTCTCGGGCACCCTGACGGTGGACAGCATCTCGCTGTACGCCATTATGGAAGTGGTTGTGGTGAATGGCGCGGTGGTGGTCACTCTCAAGGATTTCCAGATGGGCGTGACTGGGATTGCTCTAGAGCTATCCGGTTTGGGTGCGTTGTTCGACCCGATCCTGAACGGCATTATCGGGATCTTCGAGCAACAGGTGGAAGCTGTTCTGGCCGGGCAATTGAAAGGGATGCTACCTGATGTCATGGAAGAGCTCTTCGCATCTTTTCAGCTGGACGAGAATCTTGATGTCCCTGGCTTCGTGGCTGGCAGCGAGCCGACGACCATTAATTTGACGACCACATATCGAGTATTGAGTCTGGCTCCCGCGGGAATAACGATGATCTTCGATGCCCGCGCGTCGTCGAGCAAGAAGGTAGTGCACAATCCGCTGGGCTCCATGGGCCGGGGCAGTTGTGCGGGTCCTGATGCTGAGCCCTTTGCCATCTCAGTGACTGAAGAGGTGGCGATTGCCTTCTCAGATGATCTGCTCAACCAGCTGCTTTTCGCGGTGTGGTGGGGTGGGGCTCTCAATCTGACCTTGGATGAGGCGGTGCTGGGTGATCTGTCCGGGGAGTTGGATGGCTACGGTATCTCGGAGCCGACCATTGAGTTGGACTTCTTTCTGGCTCCTATCCTGTCGGACTGCAACGGTGCCCAGTCGTTGCGGCTTGGCCTCGGTGACCTGTACATCCAGGCGCAATTCAAGATGCTGGGACAGCCCCTGAGTATGGGGATTTTTGCAACCCTTGCCGGCGATGCTTCTCTCTCTCTGGTTCAGGGTGATTCAGGGCAGATGGAGTTTGGAGTTGCGGTGGAGGAAATCGTCTTGTTCGACTACGAGATTGTTGCCATCACTGCGGGCTTTGAAGAGCTGATTCCGATCGTTGACGAGTTGCTCGCGGGTGACCTGCTGGCCTCGGCGCTGGCGGGGGTTGCAGGGCAGTCTTTGGGCGGCATTGCGTTGCCTGAGATTGACCTGGGAG
>CALGBT010000174.1 GCA_937884235.1 uncultured Pseudomonadota bacterium | reverse complement strand
CTATCAAGGATGACGAACAGCACAAAGCCGATCGCACCTCGCTGCCCGGGCAGGAGGGAGTGACAATCACGCCGCTGCGTCCCGGTGGCAAAGCCCGCATCGGTGAGCGCAAACTCGACGTCGTCACTGCCAACGAGTTTATTGAGCAGGGGGAGCGCATACGGGTCTTGCAGGTTGACGGGCCACGCATTACCGTAGAGCGAATTGCCGACGAGGAAGGAGACAACGATGTTCAATGACCTGTTCTGGCCCATTGTCATCATCGTCCTCGGAATGATCATGCTCTTTATCGAGGCCATCGTCCCCAGCTTCGGACTCATCGGCATCGCCGGCTTCATGCTCATCGGAGGTGGTATCGTTGCCATCTGGACCACCGCCGGGATGCTTTGGGGCGTCGGCGCCATGTGCATCGCCGTCCCGGTCTTCGTCCTGGCCATGGTCCTCTTCTTTCGCTCCAAGGCCTCCCGCGCCTTCGTGCAGACAGGCAGGATCGAGGGGGAATCATCTTCCGTGCCCGCAATGACCCACCTGCTGGGCAAGCAGGGTGTAGCCCTGTCGACGCTGCGTCCATCCGGAATCGCACTCATTGACAACCGCAGAATAGACGTCGTCACGGACGGCGGAGCATTCATAGAGAAAGGCGACAAAGTCGTCGTTCTACGCCTTGAAACTAACAGCATTGTCGTCGAAAAAGCCGACACCTAGAAGGAGGCAGTCATGCATCTCGCCGCTAATTCTTTCGCGGGTTTACCCATTGTCGCAGTGGTCTTCATTCTGGTCCTCGTTATCTTGTTCTTCTACTTCGTTCCCGTAGGACTCTGGATCGCCGCTCGTTTCTCCGGCGCTCCCGTTGGCCTCTTCGGACTGGTTGCCATGCGTTTGCGTCGGGTCTCTCCGGCCAACGTAGTCAATCCGCTCATCAATGCCACCAAGGCCGGGCTTGACCTGACCACCGACCAATTGGAATCGCACTATCTGGCCGGTGGCAACGTTCCCGCAGTAATCAACGCCCTCATCTCGGCCAGCAAAGCCAATATCGAACTCTCCTTCAACAAGGCAGCGGCCATCGACCTCGCCGGTCGCGACGTCTTCGAAGCGGTACAGATGTCCGTCAACCCACGGGTCCTGTCGACCCCAAAGGTCACGGCCATGGCCAAAGACGGCATCCAGCTCACCGCGGTTGCTCTGGTTACCGTTCGGGCCAACATCGACAAATTGGTCGGTGGCGCCGGAGAGGAGACCATCCTCGCCCGCGTTGGCGAAGGCATTGTCACCACCATCGGTTCGGCCCTGACCCACAAGGACGTGCTGGAGAACCCCGACCGGATCTCCAAGGGCGTCCTTGAAAAGGGCCTCGATTCCGGCACGGCCTTTGAGAGCCTCTCCATCGACATTGCTGACGTCGACGTCGGCGCCAACGTCGGGGCCAAGCTCCAGGCCGAACAGGCACAGGCCGACAAGGAAATCGCCCAGGCCAAGGCCGAAAGCCGCCGGGCCATGGCCGTAGCACTGGAACAGGAAATGACCGCCAAGGTCCAGGACATGAAGGCCAAGGTCGTGGAAGCCGAAGCGCAAGTACCACTGGCCATGGCTGAGGCTTTCCGCAACGGCAACCTCGGCGTCATGGACTATGCTAACTTCCGCAACGTTGTTGCTGACACCAGCATGCGTGAGAGCATCTCGAAGCTGACGCCAGACGGCGAACCGCGCAAGTAGGCGAGGGACCCGTGAAAGAATCAGGAAGCAAGCCTTCGACCGGGCGAATTGATGTGCGGGCAATGCTGACCAGACGGGAGAACTTCATTTCCCGTCTGGTCTGGCACCTTGCCCTCACGTCACGTCCACAAACTCTCGAACCACGTCCGCCACGTGGAGGCCGCCCCCGTGACTGACCTGCTCCTCATGGATTCCGGGAGGTATGGATGGCTCGCGCTTGGCGCGTTCTACCTCATCTTCGAAATCCTCGTGCCGCTCCTCAAGAAGCGGCTGCAGGCGCAGAAGCAGAAACAAGCCCTGCGACCACCTCCGACACCCCGATCACAAGCCGCGGCAGTGGCACCGGTGGCGAGACGGGCGCCCGTGGCGAGACGGGCGCCAGCGCGGCCCCAGACGCGTCCAACGCTACTGCGCTCTAAGACGCCGCGGACGCAGCCCGCCAAGCCGGCACCGGCCCCCACCGTTGCTCCATCGCCCCTGCTTCAACTGACCACGGAAGCGTTTCAGCCCTTCCTGGCGCTCCCCGGCATTACTCCGGTAGCGAGTACTGAGGCGATTGACCAACGCATCGCCGCCTGGGTGGTACGCCCCGACTACCCGAGTTCACTCGACCTCCTCCACCAAGATGTCATGGGCACCTTGCTCCACCGGGTTCCGGGCCTGCGACCAGATGCGGTGGCCGCCGCGGGACTGGATGCGGAGATCGGCGAAATCCGTTCCATTGAGGAACTGGCACAGGCCAGCGACCGCCTGGCCGTGGGTTGGCTCGATGCCGCATTCGCTGATGCGGTGGGCCTCGCCCTCTTCGGCTCCCCTTACGCCACACTGCGAATCTTGCGCATGGCTCAGAGTGGTCGAACCCATACGCTCTCTCTTCAAAACACCGGGTCACGAGCCATGTCTGTGGTGGCGCCGCTGTGCATTCTTGGCCCCGCGTATCTGGCCGCGGTCCACTCGCTGAACCTGCGTGCCGGGGGCGTCGACCTGAAAAAGATGCTGGCGGAGTACGGTGCTCTGGAAGGTCAGGTCCGCCTCGAACTGGAAGGATTCGGCCGTCCACTCCACTTTGAACTCGACGCCGCCCCTGCCATCGAGGCAACCAAGCGCATGCTCATCGGCATCCTGCAGGAGAAGATGCCAGCCTTCGGCGGCACGACCCTGGGGGCCATCTCTCGCCGCCGGGACCTCTCAAAAATGCAGGAGATTGCGGCCAGGGACCGCGATCAGTGGCTTTCACAAGGAATTATCGGAGCCAGTGCCGGCCTGTCCCGTCTCATGACCCTGCTGCTCCTGGCCCCACACGAGCCAACCGCTCGCCTCCGGGCCTTGGCCTCACTTGATGCCGACGCCGTCCGCAGGAGCGCGGCCACAACGTCAAGTACCGTGGGGACCACCCTCGTACCGGATTCCCGAGCCATCGTCGAGGCAGTCATTTTCGGCGCGATCCTTCCCCGACACGGAGGCCGCTAGTCCCCATATGCTCTCCTGGATCGAAGTCGACACCAATGCCCTGGCCGAGAATCTGCGCAGCTTCCGCCGTATCGTCTCCGACGCCCGCCTCGCCCCTGTCGTCAAAGCCAATGCCTACGGACACGGGCTCATCCCGGCCGCTCGGGCCTTTGCCGAGGCGGGAGCCGACTGGCTCTGCGTCAACGCCGGTTTTGAAGCCGTCACGCTGCGGCGGGCGGACATCAAACTGC
Source organism: uncultured Pseudomonadota bacterium (assembly GCA_937884235.1). GTDB lineage: Bacteria > Myxococcota_A > UBA9042 > CAIXZC01 > CAIXZC01 > CALGBT01. Next base: position 3,873 of record CALGBT010000174.1, on the reverse strand, counting down.
CCATCTACATCCTCGGCTATGTCGCCCCGTGCGAAATGGGCGAACTGGCAGGCCTGGGCGGCCTCCGCCTGGTGGCCTATCAGGAAGAAACCGTCATCGCCGCAGCCGCGGCGGGACGGGCCGCCGGCCAGCCGTTGCACCTTCATCTCAAGCTGGAGACAGGCAACAATCGGCAAGGCGTAGACATCGCCGACGCCATCGCCCTGGCAGACCTCATCAAACAGCACGACGGTATTGCGCTGGAGGGAATCTCCAGCCACTACGCAGACATCGAAGATACCACTGACCACAGCTATGCTGAGGCGCAGATGCAGGCCTTTCGCACCGCCCACGCGGCCCTGACTGAGGCTGGTCACAGACCTGCCATTCGGAGCTTCTCCAACTCAGCAGCGACCCTTCTTTGGCCCGAAACCCACTTCGAACTGGTTCGCATGGGTATTTCGGCCTATGGCATGTGGCCATCCAAGGAGACCCTCATCTCTGCCCAGCGCCTGGGCCGCGACAAACCCACCCTGCGCCCGGCGCTGACCTGGAAGACCCTGGTCGCTCAGGTCAAAGAGATTCCCGCCAACTCTTCGGTTGGTTACGGCCGCACCTGGCAGGCCGGGCGCCCTACCCGGCTGGCGGTGCTCCCTGTTGGCTACTACGACGGCTATGACCGCGGCCTCAGCAACGTCGCCCATGTGCTTGTCAACGGGCACCGGGCCCCGGTACGCGGCAGGATCTGCATGAACATGACCATGGTCGACGTCACCGACATCCCCGCGGTAGGTACCGGCACCGAAGCGGTCCTGCTGGGCCGCCAGGCTAATGAATCCATCACCGCTGAACAAATCGCCGCCTGGTCAGGGACCATCAACTACGAAGTAACCACCCGGATTAACGAAGTGCTGCCTCGTCGATTGCTCTAGCCGCCATTGTCTGCACCGCTGCCAATGCCTATCTATCATACAGCCGACGAGTTGGTCGCCGGCACGCCAGACTGCATTCGCAACCCGGAGGAACTATGTCACTGACCCCATCCAACATGCTGCCGCTGGGCACTAAGGCCCCAAACTTTATGTTGCCGGAAGTGACGGACAGGTGGCTGGTACAGCTCTCTGACTTCGCCTCCAAGGATGCCCTGGTGGTGATGTTTATCTGCCGCCACTGCCCCTACGTCATCCACGTCAATAACGAACTCGCGCGCCTGGGCAATGACTACGAAAACTCCAGGGTCGGCATCGTCGCCATCAGCGCCAACGATGCCCAGAACTATCCCCAGGACCGGCCCGAAGGCCTGGCCGAGCAGAAAGAGCAATTTGGCTTCAAGTTCCCCTATCTCTACGATGAAACCCAGGAAGTAGCGCAGGCCTACAAAGCCGCCTGCACCCCCGACTTCTACGTCTTCAATCAGGAGCGCAAGCTGGTCTATCGCGGGCAGTTGGACGACAGTCGGCCCAGCAACTCGCTGGCTGTCACTGGCGAGCACCTCCGCCAGGCCATCGAGGCCGTACTCACGGGCGAAACCATCGCCCCGGAATCGCAGCGCCCGTCGCTGGGCTGCAATATCAAGTGGCGGGAGTCGGACTGATACCGGCGAAGGTCGAGATGGCCTCCCAGATGATGTCCATCTTCGCCAGCAAGCTGTGATCGCCTCCTGGGATGCCCTGAAGCCGAACCGCAGGGCGGGTCGACGCCCAAAGCACGGAACCCGCGTAGGACACCACCCCATCATCTTCGCCGTGCAACAGCAGAACCGGGTTTGGCAACTCCAGACCCAGGAAATCAAACTGAGCGGCATCCGTGGCCAGTTGATGGCCGAGCTTGCGCATTACTCCGTCGTAGTGGGTGATGTGCACATAGCCCCGTTCAGCCCACTGGGCGGCTGTCGAACCAGCCAGTCGAGCCAATCGAGTCGCGACGAAATCCAGCGCCGGGGCCAACAACACGATCTTGCCAACCCGGTCCGGATTACGAGATGCATAGACCAGGGTGGAGAGCGCCCCCAAACTCGAGCCGATGAGCAATGGCCGAATCTCAGGGGATTCCTCCACCGCGCTCGCAACTGCCTGCACCTGACAACTGACCCGCATGCCCTCAAATGTCGGGACATTCAGGTCCGGCCCGTCCAGTCGCCACCCGGCAGCTGCAAACCGCGGCCGCAGCCACGCCACCTTCTTCGAGTCAGGACTCGAGGCCAGACCGTGTAAGTAGATTGCCCGTCCCATCAATTCTCCACGCCCCCGGCAATCATCGGTTCCGCCAACTCTCGCAGGGCTGCGCCGGTGACCCTGCACCACACCCAGTCACCCAGCCGAGTGGCTCCGATGCGGTGGTAGAAAGCAAAAGCCGGCGCATTCCAATCCAACACGGCCCATTCCATGTGCGCACAGTCCCGTTGCACAGCAACCGCGGCCAGGGGCTGAAGTAGGGCCCGCCCCACCCCGTTACCACGCAAACGCGGGGGCACAAAGAGATCTTCGAGGTAGATCCCCTGGCAGCCACGCCACGTGGAGTAGTTGTGGAAAAAGAGCGCAAAACCCAATGGCTGGCCGTCGGCTTCAGCAAGCAAACACTCAAAGGGCGGTGTTGCCGCGGACAACTGTGCCTGCAGGACTTCTGGCGTAGTCTCCACAGCATCGGGCGCACGCTCATATTCGGCCAGCTCACAGATGAACCGGTAAATGGTCGCGGCGTCCTTCTCGGTAGCGAAACGAATGGTCAGTCCCATGGGGCCTCCTGGGGGGCCTTTCCCGCGGTTGCCGCCTTCTTGACCGCCGTCTTCCTGGTCGCCCTGGCTCGTCGCACCGGACGCTCTGGCCGGGTCGGGACGACCGCGGGAGAGGTTTCGGTCAGGTCGATATCAACACCGAACATGGACGACAGATCGGCCGTCTCGAGCACGCGGCCTCTCCGGCTTCCGGTTCCGGTTGGCGGCCGCCGGATCGCATCCTCCAGCATCTCCGCCGGGTCGACACCACGCAAAACGAAGAGCAGTTCCGGGTCGTGGTCCAGACGAGCGCCAACTCCGTACAGCGTAGCCGCCACGTGTTTGCACATCGTTGCCCAGTCGGGGCAGGAACAACTCAGGGAAATCTCGCGCGGAGCAGGGAACAACCCCTCCCCCTTGCGAGTCACGATTTCCATGACGCCCTTGGACAACGCCCCCTGCAACAACTCGACCAGCGAATCTATCTTGCCTCCGCACTCGGATTTGATCTTGCTCCACCGCTCGTCTTCCAGCGGCTTGATGGCGATCTCAACCTTGTACATCCGGGAACCGCTGACCAAGGCGAGGACACGCTCCTTCTCAATTTGCAGATCGATCACAGAGCCGTTGCGCACGTAAGTTCGACCGCGAGGAAGACGATTGGCATAGTCACTGTACGCCTCGAGGTTCTGACACCAGCCATTGCCCCAAAAAGTGGCAGCTATCTTGCGACCATCGATTTCGATTGGCGAAACGTGGGCCCCTTTCTTTCTCATTTTCTCGACGAGCTTGGCCGCCCGCCGGCGACGCTCGGCCACCGGAACATACTCGCCCCAGCCATTATCGTCGTACCGCCCCACCACTTCACCTCACCGCGTTTCCTTCCGCTGAAAATTCGGCCGTGCCCTACCCTTCCAGGGCGCGGTTCAGGTCCAGGGACACCATGGAGAGCAACTCCTCGTTGCTGAGCTCCGTTATTGCCGACTGCGCTCCACCGGAGAGAACCTCGTCCGAGAGCGCCTGCTTACTCGCAATCAGCTCTTCGATACGCTCCTCTACCGTCCCGCTACAGACGAACTTGTGAACCAGCACGTTCTTCTTCTGGCCAATGCGAAAAGCCCGGTCCGTGGCCTGATTCTCAACCGCTGGGTACCACCACCGATCATAGTGGATAACATGGG
>CALGBT010000173.1 GCA_937884235.1 uncultured Pseudomonadota bacterium | reverse complement strand
CACGAGTGCTCGCCAAGGCACTGAATTGCGAGAAAGGACCGACCAACGAGCCCTGCAACGAGTGCATTGCCTGCACAGAAATCACCGCGGGACGCTCCATGGATGTCATGGAACTCGATGCCGCCTCCAATAGAGGCATCGATGATATTCGTGAGCTAAGAGAAGGCGTTAGATACACAACGGCCCGGGATCGTTATAAAATAATCATCATTGACGAAGTCCATATGCTCACCGAGGCAGCCTTCAACGCGCTCCTGAAGACCCTTGAAGAGCCGCCGCCTCACGTCCGCTTCGTCCTCGCTACAACCGACCCGCAGAAGCTCCCGGCGACAATACTCTCCAGGTGTCAGCGCTTCGATTTTCGGCGCGTCACCGCATCCGCTCTCGTCGCCCACCTCGCACGACTCTGTGCCAGCGAAGGAATCGCCGCAGACGAAGCCGCACTGGCCATTATCGTCCGCCAGACGCAGGGTAGCGTCCGAGACGCATTGAGCCTACTCGACCAACTCCTGGCCGCGTCCACCGGCGAAAGCCTCACCGCCGAGCAAACCATGGAGATTCTGGGCGTTGCCGACCGCAAGCGTGTCTTCGCCACCATCAAAGCCCTCCTGGAGCAAGATGCAAAGGCGGCTCTCCTTATTCTGCGAGAGGTCTTTGTAACCGGATACGATGTCACCCTGTTCATCAACGAAGTACTGGCAGTACTGCGCGACGCCATGGTGCTACGCATCGCCGGGCGTAACAAGGAACTGGTTGACCTGGCACAGCAGGAACTGGAAGAACTCGAAGCAATTGTTGGTGACCACAACCCCTACGATCTCCACCACTATCTGCGTGTGATGCTCGACGCGGTCGAGCAGATTCGCAAGAGCGAATTCCCCATGTTCGCCGCAGAGGAAGCCCTGATTCGCGTTGCCAGTGCTGGGCATTCAGCCAAGATCCCAAAGTTGATTCAACGCCTCTCCGATCTTGAGCAACGGCTCTCTGCGCGGGGAGGCGACGCCAAGCAACTCTTCAAGGGACCGACAACCAAGCCTCCAACTGAGGTCCAGGAAGAGCCGGAGGCCCCCCCCATAAACCCTCCTGAATCGGGGGCGGAGGAGGTGCCGGCCGCTCCCGAGGACTTCGTTCCGGCGACCACTACAACAACTGCCGACCTGGCCACTGAAGAGGCTCCCGGGCCGCCGCTGCTAGAGACTATCGACATTCCCCTCGATGACGCCCCTCCGCAACCAGATACCTTCGCACTGCGACCGGGCGTGGCACCTCTGCCCCAGGATGGACTTGAAGAGCGCATCTCCGAGTTGCCTCCGCTGCCCACTGGACCCACGCTCCCAGGTATTACCAAAGGAGCCAAGAAGACGTCCCGGCGCAAGATCGATCACGAGCTACTAGCCGCCATGCCGGAGGCCCCGCCCATGGCAACTCCACCCATGGCCTCGACTGGGGGAGGCGGAGCTACTGCCATCCCGCCGGCACCAGTAGCCACTGAAATGCCCGTGGTTCGTCGAACACCGCCCTACCCCGACCTGCCCACGGCAGATCGCACCAGCCTCTGGGCCGATTTCCTCAAGTATGTGGTGGAAAATTGCCGGGATGAACTGGCGGACTTTGACACCCGTGTTCTGGAAGCCTGCGTCGTCACTGAGGCCACCGCGGAGAAGGTCACCGTTTGCTTCCCCGCCGGCGCCAAAGCCACTCTGCTACCTTTGCAGCTAGAGGAGAGCCTCCCAGCATTCCTCGCACTTCCCGTGTACATTGAGCTGCTCCCCAGCCAGGAGACGATGCTCGACGATTCGCTGGAAGCCGGCCGGCAACGACGCCGCGAGAAGCGTGAACTGGATATTGACGCAGAACTGCGCAAACACCCGCATGTCGCTGCCGCGCTCGACCTCTTCGGCGGCCACGTATTGTCAACTGACGTCGACCTCGACGCACTGGAAGATCAGGACTGAAACAATGGCAGAGACTCTTCCCCGCACAATTCAACGCCTCATCAAGGTCCTCTCAAAGCTGCCGGGCGTAGGCAACCGCACTGCCATGCGCTACGCACTTCACCTGGTGCGCGCCGGCGGGGAAACTCTGCTGGAGGTAGCATCCGCGGTTACCGATGTGGCCCAGAGCGTAAGACTCTGTGACCGCTGCTTTGCCCTCACAGAGAACCCTGGTGCCTGTGACATCTGCGCTGACCCACGCCGAGCCGATGGGCGCATCTGTATCGTCGAAGGATTCGGCGATGTTATCGCGCTGGAGAGTGCCGGTCTCTTCAATGGCCGTTACTTCGTCCTGCACAAGCTCCTCTCTCCGCTTAAAGGCATTGGCCCCGAGGAACTGCACATCGACCGCCTCATGGCTCGCGTCAAGGCCGAGCAGATCGTGGAGGTCGTGCTGGCAACGCCTTCCACCACTGACGGCGAAACAACCGCCACCTACCTTTCAAGGATTCTTGCCAAGGCCGGGGCCCGGGTGACGCGGCTGGCCTCCGGCGTCCCGGTGGGAGGCAGCATCGAATATCTGGACCACATGACGCTAACTCGCGCTTTCCAGGACCGTAAAGATTTCTGAAACAAACTGTGGCCTTCACCGGTTAGTATTTGGCAAGGCGCGTTGCCATCTCTGGTGCGGTTGACGGTGCCTCCACCCGACCATATACTGGTCTGCAGAGCACCATGGGAGGGTTCTCGCCGTGCGAAGTAGATGGCGCCCAAAATCTGAGCCAAAAAACGATGCTCGCCGCCGCTGGCTAATCGCCGGAGTGGTCGCGTTGCTGCTGCAGATTCCCTTGGGTGCACTCATTTACTATGTCATCGAAGCCTCCGTCTCAGACGTTGATTTCAAGTCGGTGGGCGTTGATCCCGTCCTGGTCCTCGAGCCCGAGCCTGCCGACCCCAGTGAGCAGCTTGCCGCCGAGGCCGCCTTGCCGGTGCAAGACCTGTGGGCACTGGCGGAGGATGAAGAGACGGAACTACCCGACATCGTGCCTGACGGCACCGAAACACCCGTCGGTCAGGTTGTGACCATGGCACCACCGGAGCAGGAATTGATGCCTGACGAGGCCCGCTACGCCTCCCGCTATGCGGTCAAAGTCAAGGAGGAGATCAAGGCCGCTCGACCATCCCAAGACCAGAAGGTGCCCCAGAAGTTCAAACCGGAGATTCAGCCGGAACAGCGCCCGCAGGCACGGCAGGGGACCAACGCAAAGGACTTCTTGCGCACCACTGATCAGGCCGGCACGGAAGCCTCAGAACTGGGCAGCGAATATTCACCGGAGGGTTCAGAGCCTGCTGTCGGTGAGCCTCACAACGGCGATGACGGCTACGCTCTGATCGCACCAGAACTGGCTGGATTTGATCCCGTTGCCAAGTATCAGCCCTCGGCTGCCCCCTTCGCATCGGACGATTTCGTTCCAGACATTGAAAAAACCGGCGAGACCAACCTGCTCAATACAGTGCCCTATCGCTATGCCGGCTTCTTTGAACGGGTCAAGCAAGGGGTTAGGCGGCAATGGGACCCCAATCGGACCTATCGCCTGCGAGACCCCACCGGCGAGCTGTACGGCCATAAGGACCGCTACACCGTTCTCCGGGTAGTACTCGACGATCGCGGCTACATTCTCGATACGACTATCACCTCTCCCTCTGGGCTGAAGTTTCTCGACAACGAAGCCCTGCGCGCTTTTGGCGCGGCCGGACCTTTCCTCAACCCGCCTACTGGTCTAGCCAGCGAGGATGGAAAGATCCGCTTCGATTTCGGCTTCGCGTTCCTCATCGCCTCCTCTCGACAGCAGTTTTTCTGGAGGTGGCAGTGACCTCATTGCAGCGCGGACTAATGGTCTGTCTTCTGCTGGCCGTCATGCCCGCAATCAGCCAGGCTGGTTCTCCTTCCGTCCTTGAGACCCCGCACTTCAGCTTCGAATTCCCGTCCCAGCAGAGGAAAGTGGCGAAGCACCTCGCAGACTCAGCCGAAGCGGTCCGAAAGCAGCACTGCCGCCTTATTCAGCCCTGCTTCGAAGGGGTCATCAAAGTACAGATCGCACGCTCGGAAGAGCAGTTCCTGGACCTTCAACCGCATGAGGCTCACATTGACTGGGCTGCGGGCGTGGCATACGCAGACCTGCAATTGATAATCTTACGCGTCGACAAAGACATCTTGCTGACCATCGAGGAGACCTTCGAGCACGAGGTCTCACACATTCTGCTCCTTCAAGCCGTCAAACGCCGGCCTCCCCGATGGTTCATCGAAGGCATGGCCATTGTCCAGGCCCGCCAGAATCTCATTGAGCGCTTCGAGAAGGTGGCGGCAGCCTCCATCAACGACAACGCGCTCTCTTTGGACCGCATCGCCAGGGTTTTTCCTGATTCCACCGAGGGACGAGGACTGGCCTATGCCCAAAGCGGACTCTTCGTCAGCTATCTGGTGAACGAGTTTGGCGAAAAGAAAATGGCACGCTTCGTCTCTACGCTTTCCCGTTCCAGCGACTTCAAGCAGGCCTTCCTGGACGTCTTCGGATTGCCCCTGGCCGCCGCCGAGGTCGAATGGAAAGCGACCCTGGGCAACTACGGTTGGCTCAAGTCTCTCACCGATTCATGGATTATCTGGGGGGGGGCCGCACTACTCATGCTCGCCGCGTTGGGAACCCGGCTCAGGCGGCGCAGGCGCAGCGCCTCCTTGGCCGAAGACGACAGCGCCGAATGGGAATACCGTTCACGGAACCCCTGACCGAGACCCTTCTCCAAGAACCTCAAGGGCCCTGGCATCACCCGCCCCCTGCGCGGCCTCTCGCATACCTTCGATGGCATTGCCCCACTCAGCGACAGAGAACCCTTCCGTCAACTCGGCAAGGGCCAAACGAGCAGCATCGTAGTGCCCGGTCCGTAGCAGGTAACGCAACTCGCTGAGGCGTACTCGCACGTAGCGCGGACATGTTTCCTTGCCTGCCACGAAGGCCTCCAGGCCCTCTTCAAGCGAGCCGGCCAGGATTATGCAGATACCGAGGTTGTTCCAGCCCCGGCAGTTCCCAGAGTCTAGCCGAACCGATGCCAGCAGCAGCTCGCAATCCGCCGCGGAGACAACCCTGTCACTCGCCCCGTTAAGCAGAAACGTACCGGTCAGGCGGAAGAACTCGGATATCACACTCCGGGAAATGTCATCAGCAAAATGGGCAGCAAGCTGTTTGTCGCTGCCGACCATCTGGGAAACGAACGCCTCTGTACGAAACCTCTGTTCGTCCTCGGTCAAACCCCAGCGAACTTCGAAGACGGGGTAATCTGGTACCAGCTGCGATTGCAATGCCCGGTCCAACCCACCATCTCCCAGCTCCCAACGCATGGGTGGCGCCAGCGTGGCCAAAGCCGCCAGCAACTCCCGCCACGTTGCCGTCACCTCCGCCTCGCCGCCCCCGGTGCAGCTTCTCGCAGCCTCATTCCACATCCCGAAGACAACTCCGTCGCGATTCCGCCGCCCTACCCCGCCACGAAAAGCAGCATCGCAAATATAATGCTTGATGATGTGCACGACGTCCGGGCGACGATGCTCCACCTCGGCGAAGTAGAGTGTGAGCGCACTGAGGTCGTCCTGCGACGTCACCATCAAGCCGTCGGGTCCCAGGCCGGAAAAGGCTCCACGAACCATGCCGTAGCCGTGCCCACCGGCCCGTGAACGTCGTTCCGCCGGGCTCAGACTGCCAACCGGGCTCACCACCAGCAGGCCCATGGTCACTACGAGTGCCACCGGCACCAGCAAGGTGCGGTAGGCACTTCTCGTGCGCAACGCGAGGTCGGCCACAAAGGCGCCTCCGGCCCCTGCCAACAGCGCCAGCACGAAAAGCGATAGTAACGAGGTCTGTTTCTCCCTGAGGCCCATGGGGTTGACATATACGGCGAACACTGCGTCCATGCCCAACCAGGCCAGGAGCAGCAAGGCGGTCCCTGGCCGCCGGGTGGCAACAGCCCAGGCTCCTACCAATACCAGGGGCATCCACGAGGCAGTCATGCTCAAGATCTGCCCACTGTATACCTGCAAATGCACCCAGGATGCGCCCCCCGTGGCCAACATCGTGCCAGCAAAAGAGGAGCGGATAGACTGGCCTGAGAGATGTCCGACAAAGCCCTCGATAGTGCCGACGTCGGCCCACATTCGAAGTGGTACGGCCACAGCACGCATTGGCAGATAGAGGACGACGAGAGCCCCCGCTGCTGCGAAAAGCACGCCGGGGAAGAGGAGCGCCCGGAAGCTCTGCGTCCGCGCCTCTGGCGCCCTGCTCAATCTATGGGCCACCACTCCTGCAGCCCCGATGCAGGCCACGCCAACGACTGTAACGTGCAGGCCCAGCCCCAGTCCACCTACAAGGCAGAAGAGGTGCCAGAATCCCCGCCCCGATTCTGCCGTCGCCCGCAGAGAGAGGTAGACCAGCAACGCACCGAGGGCGAGAGAAGGCAGGTAGACTTCCACATTGACGGTGTGAAACCACGTAACATCAGTGAGCAGCAGCGCTGTCCCCGTCAGGATTCCTGCGATGCTGGTGCCACCAACTCCTTCCTGCCGACGCACCAGCAACGATACCGTCAGTCCCGTAAGCAAGACCACGAAACCCGCGGCAATGACGCTTATCCACGACATTCGCAGGCTGGCAGAACCCAGGGGCATTGCCCGGAAAATCCCTGCCACCACGTGCTGGAGAGCGAAGCCAGTGGGATGGGCGATGCCGCCGTTCCACAATGAAGAAGTGAGTTCTCCAGAATCCTTGAGAAATGGCGTGCCGTTGGCGAGCCAGGCAAGGGGAGCAAGAGTGAAGCAGACTAATGCGACGTAAAGGGAGCGCCAGCGCATTGGCTAGAAATTGGGAATGTAGATCTCCGCCCCGTCAGCGAACTGGATCGCACCGGATTCGGTATCGGCAATATTGAATCCACCCACGACGAGCACCGCACCCTTTAGCAAGCCGTGCTCAATGACAGTGGCAGTATGTCCGAAGCGCGCTTCACGCATGCTCGCCTTAGCAATGTAGGTTAGCGCGTGGGTCGCCGGTTCCTCAAAGAAGAGGACTGACTTGGAGGGCAAGCTGTCAGCACCCAAACCACCCGACAACATAATCCGGCCACCTTCCAGCACCGTTACAGTGTGGAAGAGGCGGTAGACCTCATCAGCGTGGTCGAGGGCCGTCAGGTCCAAGGCGCCGGGGGTCATGCTGTAGTTGGTTTCATTGAGGTTGACGTTGATCTGAGCAGGCTGCATCGCCGGGGCCGGAAAGTCCACCAGCAGCAAGCCCTTGTCACCCATATTCGAAGTAGTGATGCCGTTGACACCACCAAAAGAATAGAGCTTGGCGGGTTCACTGTCGTTGGTCTCCACCCGAGCTAGCTCAGAGAGGTGGGCTTTGGCCAGGCTCGTGGTATCCGAGAATGCCAGGAGGGTGTTGAACGGATCCGCGCTGGACGAGAAAACCTCTCCGGGCGGTTCACCTTCGTTGACACCGCCAAAGGTCATGTACTCATCACAGGGGTCTCCCATCTCGCCGCCCACCAGACAGGCATCAGCGTGGGCGAAGCGGGGCGGGAAGGTGTCAGCATTCTGGCTCACTGCGCAGGACATGTTGGGATCATCGGCCAGTATGTCAGCTGCCGTACAGAGAATATGTTGATTAAAGGGAGCGGCCTTGGCGGCATCCGAGAAAGTAAGACCACCGGTGACCAGGACAAAATCATCTGCACCCCGCAGGACGTAGCCGCTGCGATGGAAGAGCAGCCGGGTGTTCAGCATTCCTTGAACCACGCTGCCGGAGGTCAAGTTGGCCGCAACAATGCTACGGGAGAAGTTGATGCAGTCACCGTCAGGACAACTGAATTCATGAGGGATCTGCCAACGCATTGTGAGGTCATCGCTCAACTCATATCCAAGCTTCAGTTCACTGATGCCACCGGTCAAGACCAGACGGTCATCGCCCAGCAGCACTGAACAATGGAGACCGACGTTCTGCCCACCGTAGTTCTCCTGCACCGTCGGTGCTTCGAAGAGTCCCGTATAGGGGTTATAGGCTTCAAAGAATGGCGCCCCAGCAAAGTAGGTGTCATCGGACGTGCGCTGGCGGTTGAAACCGCCGGCAAAGAGAACCTTGCCATCACCTGCAACCTGGGCCGTATGGAAGGCACGTGCTCGCGAGGCACTGAAAGGAAAGAGTCCCTCCACCGTGCAATAGCCCAACTCTTGATTGCAGGAGGCTGCCTTGTGGACACCAACGCAATCGGCGTCCGCTTCGCAGGACTGCTTATTGGCCTCAAGCTTCAACGCTGCCGACGGAACGGGCAGCTTGTTGAACTTGCCAACCTCAAAGAGGGCGATGAAGACGGGGGCAGTGACGGTGCACACGCTCGTGACGTTGTTGGCGCATACCGGTAGCTTCTTGCCACCACTATCCACGTCCTTGGTGCAATCACAGGTCGCATCTGGATGGACAGCCGCACGGCATGCATCATCGGCGCTGCATGAGACATCAGCAGCCTTCTTCTGTAGTTCTGACTTCTTCTCGATGGAGATTCCGCCGCGGA
>CALGBT010000172.1 GCA_937884235.1 uncultured Pseudomonadota bacterium | reverse complement strand
CTCCTGCGGCGAAAAGAGGAACTCGACAGTCCCGGGGAAATCATGTTGTAGTGCGGCGATGGCCTCCGCGTTGCAATCCATTTCCTCCAATTCTCCTGGGCCTTCAGGCAGTACAAAGGGACAGCTCGCCCCCTCTGTGGTGGTCAGGGTCACCGGCTCATCCGGTTTGAGTCCGGTGCACGCCCCCAGGGAATGCAGCCCCTGTCGATTGGTGGCCAGGTCAGCGCTGACTTCGCTGAGAGCCGTCTGTGCAACAATGGGAAATTCGGTTTCTGCTGGCCCCTCGGTTAGCCATTGAATGACAACCGGCGACCCGCCAAAGGGTAGCGGTTCGGGCGGGGTCGTCAGATCCCCGTCTACCACCACCACGCTGCGCAAGGCGGGCAGCGCACCGCCGCCGATGCGCTCAGTTTCGAGCACTACCGAGTTCAGCACCTCCCAGAGGTTGCCGGCTGCGTTGTCGTCGCACGCCAGTTCCCCGTCGGTCAGTAGTTGGCGCAGCAGTGCTCGTCCCGTGCCGAATCCCGCCGCCTGCACCGCGGCGCCACAGGCCAGAAAGAGGGCAACGTCACTGCTCACCGGCTGGGCCTCAATGAAGTCGGCCAGATCCTCGCCGGTAATGGCGTCAAGGGAGTCGGGGGTGGTCAACAGTACACTCAGGTACTCCCGTTCAATTGTTGCTGGTGACTGCGCCACGGGTATCGGCACCCCCCAGAGACTGGCGAATTGGAACCAGTCCTCGGGGATTTCGGCCCGAGGGGAGCCCTCATCGTCGAAAACCCGCACGAGCAGGCTGACCCCAAGACCTGGCCATGAGGTGTGGTGCAGCAACTGGTTGGTGGCAGTCTGGCAAACTTCCACCAGGGGTTCCTGCCCCCAGTCATAGCGAGCCTGCCAGTCCGGTTCGGACCAGACATCAGTGATCGGGGCCAATGCGTCAGAGTTGTGCTCAACGCCGTTGCTGCAGCCCGCGGCGAAGGCGGTTACCAGGCCGACCCAGAAGAGCCGGCAGAAGCTCTCTCTCAGCCATCTAATCAAATCCAACCCGCACTCCATAATGATCGGATAGAGGCACCTTCAAATCATCACCAACTTCTACATTGCTCTCCATGACCCGGTCCGGAAGGAGCACCTTCTCCGCGCAACCAAGAAACAATGCATGGTCAATGAGCTTGCCGGGGCCGTCAGCGCCCAGCGCTTTGATGCCGCAAAACGTGCAATGCCCGTGCTCCTGCGTGTATGGGCTCTGGAAGCCGGCGTCGAGGAAGAGCTGGAAGTGGTCGGGGAATTCTGCGGCCACCTCCCATTCAGCGTTGGCAGGCCCCAGGTTGAAGTCGCCCAGCAGGACCGCCGGCTCCTCTCCAGACTTCTCCTTGACGTACTCGATGGTGCGTTTGACCTGGGCTAACTGCTCGCCCTCCCAGGAAGCGAACCGGCCGCCATACTCAACTTCCGCAATAGGGGTGGTGAAGTGCGTGCAGAAGACGTTCATGTTCTCCCCGCCGACCTGAAGAATGCCATGGAGGACGATGCGCTGCATCAGGAAGGAGTCGAGGATGATGTGGTTGGCATCGAGGAACTTCGAACGGGACAGGAGAAGCAGACCATTGGCCCCGTCATAGCCCATTTGTACGCCCTTGCTCGTGCACGTCTCTACAATCTCGGTCAGCGGCTTGGAGACATTGGCAGCAAGGCAGGTCCGGCATTGTGACGGTAGGCTCAAGAAGTGCGTGCCGCACTGCTGCATGACGCAGCCCGTCTTGTCTGGCGCAGCCGCACATTTCTCGCCCACGCATTCGGCCAGCGCCTGCAGGTCGTTTGGGCCGCAAGAGGGAGCGCTGGCATGACGGGCGAAAATGGAGTTGGCGGAGTCGACGTAAGTGCTGAAAGGAAAGCTCTTCTTGACCCCCTTGACAACCGCCTTGAGGTCTCGCTCCTCCCAGACCTCCTGCAAACAAACAACGTCAGCTTCAAGCTTGTTCAACTCGGCGATGATGGCGGGTAGCCGCGCTTCAATATAGGGCACGTAATTGCGGGCCAACCCAGCATTGAAAGTTACTACATGGTGGGGACCAGGCGGTTCCACTGGGGCATCCGGGCTGTGACCGGCAGTTGTCGTGTCAGGGGCCGTCGGTGTGCTGGCAACGGCTTTGGCCCCCGGCCCCTCGGCCTGACGACAGCCGGCCGCTACGGTGAGCAGTGCGAGCCAGCCAACCAGCAGTCGCGCGAGTTGGGACCTCACTTCTCCTCCCCTCTAGTGATCTTTATGGACTCGACGAAGTAGATTTCGGGGAAGATGCGGTCCAGTGTTTTGCTCTTGAAGTTGCGCATCAGGGCGCCCCGCGGGGCCTCAAGGAAGTCACCAACTCTGACCCTCGTTCCCGGCCCGGCGAGCCAGATGTCATCGGTGCCATCATTGATGCGGACGTAGGTGTAGCCGCCGCCGTCCAGGGTTTCGACGATGGTGCCTTTGATACTCTGCGCCACTGGTGGCTGCTTGGGGGAGACAGGGTGGACAAATGCCGGAGCGGTATCTGGCGCAGCCTTCTCCGCTATTTCTGCCGGTGCCTTGTCGATATTCGCCAGGGCTTTCCCCTCTGCAGCCTTCTGGGCCAGCTTCGGCTCGGATTGTTTCGCTTCGGCTTCTTTCTTCACCTCAGCCTCCGGGGTCTTCTGACAGCCAGCGAGCAACCCCAGGGACAGCAGCAACATCAAGTAACGCATCTTCAGCATCGTGAGCCTCCATTGTCATTGGCGCCGATCTTAGCCATTCCTGGCCCGAAAGTCGATGGTTGCGTCGCCCGGCATTCGCTCTTTGGCAACTCCTGATGACGAGTGTAGAATGGGGCGAGAGCCCGCTGACTTGCGGACGGGCGCAGCCCGGGGGAGAAGGCAGGATGCCAGAAGCTGTGACTTGGTGCGCAAGAGTTCTCTTGTTGTTGGTCAGTTGGACATTGCTGGGCTGCGCCGGCGGCGGCGATTCGGACCCCGATGCTGGCAACGATGCGGCGAGGTCACAGACGGATCTGGCGGTGCAGGAGGTCTCGGTCGATTTAGTCGAGACGCCCGATCTTCTCGCCACGCGACCGCCCTTTGTTGCAGTCACCTTCAATACCGGCACGGGCGGGTCGGCCCCCGCCGAAGGGAACTACGGGTACAACCACGATCAGGCGTTCTACAACGACGAGTACTACGGCAACGGCATCGGCTGGGTACCGTTTGTTGAGATGACCCGGGAGTGGTTTGCCGAGGTCGACCCAGATGTGGTGGTCTTCCAGGAGATCTTCTGGCCGGGCGATTGCGCTGGCATGCCGCCCGAAGCCAATGCCGGCTTCGTCTGCGAAGGTTGGGAAGAGGGGGACTTGACGGTGATGGAGATGTTGCTGGGGACTGACTATCAGTACATGTGTAACCCTGGCCACCCAGACAAGTGCGCCGCAGTACACCAGCGGTTCGGCAGCTTTCGGGGGTGCGCCGAGTCCGTCTGCCTGGAGGGCATGGCGGGTTTTAAGGTCGAAGGGTGCGGCGGCGCGGCCCGCATCGGTCGGGCCACCATCGACCTCGTGGGCGGCGGTACCTTGACGCTCGTCAACATCCACGGCTCATCCGGCCTCACCGAAGAGGATGCCGCTTGCCGTGTCAAGCAGTTCGAGCAGATCTTCGTCGACCTGGGCGATGGTGAACCCGGTGTCAATGGCCCCATCAACCTCGCCATGGGCGACCTCAATACCGACCCCGGACGGCTCAACGCCAGTGATGCCAGCGCCGCCCGCTTCAACGACTTCGTCGGCCCCGGCAAGCCCTTTCACTACATCACCGAAGTCGGCATGGATGCTCCAGGCACCTACGGCGTGCTCAACATCGACCACGTCGTCAGTGATCACCTGACAGGTAGCTGCTGGCACCCGACTGTGTCCGAAGGTCATGGCCCGGTGATGGAGGCCTTCTTCTTCGACCACCTGCCGGCGGTGTGTCAGTTGCAGTAGTTGCGGTAGACTAGTCCTCCGTCAAATCCGCCAGCCCCAGCCCACCTGGGTAGCCGTACGAAACATCGTTGTCATAGCCATAGACCAGAATGCCGAATTTCTCGATGGACCAGGCGGTGTGGACGCCGTCGTTGAGCTTCGTTCGATGGACGGACAGGCCGGAGAGGCCCACCACCTCGAATTCGGAATCGGAGATGGCGACGTCGTCGAGGTAAATGGTGGCCCCAACAGGTGCGATGATGTTGACGTAGTCGTCCAGATAGGCGTCGGGAACCAGGAAGACGTACGCTTCCATGAACTGCTCTTTGGGTATGGTGAGCATCAGGGCCGGGTCGCCGATGGCCTCGCAGCTCCCTCCCCACATCCCGCCGGAACAGGTGGTGCCAGACGGGCAGTCGGCAGTCGAGCTACAACTCGGCCCGTCGCAGATACCTGAGAACCAGCTGCAGAGGAAGTTCAGGGGGCAATCGGCGTTGCTCACGCATTCGGATACTTCCGAACCGAAGAGCACCTCCTGGCTTGAGGCCAGGTAGTGGGCCACCATGATCGGCTTGTCCGAAGTCACAAAGACGTGCTCTGTAGTCTTAAACGTGTAGTGCTCGCCGGCCGCCAGTAACGGCACGGCATCAACGCCCGGAGTGAGGGCAACCTGGGTGTCGTTCTGCGAGGCGATGATGCGCACGTAGTCGCTCTCATTCATGCGTGGCCAGGCCTTGGAAAGCAGGTACTGCGTGCCCCAGGCGTTGACGGGAGTGAGCTGCTGCTCCAGGTGGTCCGCACAGCAAGCCCCTCGCATGTTGGCGGCCTCGTGGCCACCGAAGACCGCGATCTTGCCCGTCGCCTCAATGTGCGTGCCCGAAAGATCGCCGTCTTCGATGTCGGATTCAACGTTGATCAACTCGCCGGGCAGCAGGGACATGGTGTGGCTGTCGCCGGCATTCAGGGATGGAATTCCATCTCCGGCCAGCGTCTTGGTGGTCACCGTGAAGGTCACCTCAACCGGGTCGTTGGCCGCGGCCACCACCGTGAAGAAGCTGCGGAACTGCGTGCCCAGTTGGCCATAGCTGACTACGTAATACTCCTCCCCCAGCGTCGGGGCCGGCAGCAGCACCGAGGCATCGTTGGAGAAGACTTCAGTGATATTGGACAAGGGATTGAATTGGTAGGCGACGATGGGCCCCGTCGACGTCACCTTGAAGAAATGGTTGTTGTGCTGGGTCCCATCAAGCCCCCACGTATTGGGCAACTCGAACTTGTGGAGCGTGCGAGGGGCCACCGTGGCGACCTCCTCGAGACCGTTGGGGCCATCAACTGTGACTTCGACGCTCATGGTCGGGGAGGGGTTCGACGCAATCACCGCGTACTGCGCATTCTGCGCATCGTAGGGTGGCTCGAGGGCGTTGTCCAGGTCCACCGCGTAGAAGACGCATCCGGCGTTGGTGTTGCTCTTGACGTCGTTGGTGCAGGGGTCGATGCAGAGGCCGCCGACACAGGCCAGCAGCTGATCCTCGCAATCCTCCGTCAACTCCCAACTGGTGCAATCGATCTGGCACTCCTCCACCCAGCCGTCAACGCAGCGCTTCTGCCCCGGGTAGCAATCGCAGCACTGCCCACCCGCACAGCCGACATCCGTTTCACAGACCTCCAGGGTCTCCCAGTAAGAGCCGTCGGCCAGACATTGCACAACCTTCAGCTCCTTGCAGAAGACTGAGTCTGGGATACACCAGACGCAGTTGCCATCCAGGCATGTCTTATCCCCGCAGTCGATAATGTGCCAGGTCGGATCGGTGCCATCGGGAGAACACATATGGATGGAATTGCCGACGCACACTGAGGATTCCGGCTCGCAACTCACGTCCAGACAGATTCCCGCAACGCACTGCTCAGTAGGGTCGGGGCAGTGAGCCTCCTCGACGCACTGAACACAGACGAAATCGGTCTGCCGGCAGAGCGAAGCGTCGGGGTCTTTGCACTGGGGCGATTGCAAGCATTCGACGCACTGCTGCGAGAGCTTGTGGCAATATGGTGTGAGGCCCTGGCAGTCTGTATCTGACTGGCAGCCCGACGCCATCGAATCGACGTCGATAGTTACTTCTGTGGGGGTGATGTCGACTGTGCCCATCGCTTCCGGAATGACCTCGAGC
>CALGBT010000171.1 GCA_937884235.1 uncultured Pseudomonadota bacterium | reverse complement strand
GAACCGAGGGGATCGTCACAATGTTTCCGGCGATGCCGTTATTCAGGACGACCTATCGCATCGCAGGTAGATATTCCCTTACTCCGGACGATGTAACCGCCGACTTTGATGATTCGATCGGTTGTGCGTGTGACTGGCGGAGAGCCGGACCCGTATACGAAATTCCCCTTCGCACGCTGCTCTCCCCGGACTTTGTAAATATCCTCGCAAGCGGGAGATGCATCGCAAGCGCGCCGCCCAGAAGCAGGCAATGCCGTCGGCCGCCTATGACTTCGAAGACCAGGACGTCTCTGAGCAGATCATGAATCTGGAGAAGTCCTTCTAAGCTTTCCTCCGTGAAATAGTTCACAACGCGCTTGACATTCCCCTGCCGCTCAAGTATTCAAGTGACCAGTTGAATATGGTTCCCGCTATCCTTGGGTACCCGGGGAGTCAGGATGGTATCGTTTCCGTCGGCACCGGATGACCTTTTCAAGGCCTATGCCTATGAGCAGCTCGCGACTATTGGCAAAGCGCTTTGTGCACCGGCGAGATTGGTCATCTTGAACGTTCTCTGCCAGGGCGAGCGCACGGTGGAAGTGCTGGCGGGCCACGCCGGCCTCTCGGTGGCGAACGCATCGCAGCATCTGCAGGTTCTTCGTAGAGCCAATCTGGTGGAGAGTGAGCGACAGGGGAACAAGATCATCTACCGTGTTGCCGATCGCAATGTCGTGGGCTTCTTCACTTCTATGAAGGAGTTGGCGGCGGAGCGAATGTCCAGTCTGCAGGTGGCGTTCAGCGAGATATCTGCGGCACCGTCGCGGTTGGCAGCAGTGGGTCGAGAAGAGCTGCTGAGCCTGGTCGAGGCAGGAATTGCAGTGGTTATCGATGTTCGACCCTCAGAGGAGTACCGGAGCGGGCACATCGCCGGAACCGTCTCGATTCCCCTGGACCGGCTTTCAGACCATCTCAGCTGGCTTCCTGCGGATAAGGAGATCGTGGCTCTGTGTCGTGGGTCATACTGTATTCTGGCGGACAAGGCGGTTGACATCTTGCGTGAACTCGGACTGAGCGCGCGGCGAGCAATTGATGGTGTGGTGGAGTGGGAGCTTTCAGGGTTGCCCGTTGAACGGGAGACCGGGCAGAGGCTTGAGGCGTCCGTCGAGGGCGACCACGGAGGGCAGTGATGTTGTCGATGGTTGTCAGGCAGCGGCAGGTGTTGCTGATGTTGTCGATTCTTAGTCTGTCATGCACGGGCATTATAGGGGCCGGCGGAGCAACCGAAGAAACCGAAGAAACCGGCAGTGCAATGCCGGACCTGATTGCGGCCGACGACGACGTGGTCAGGGCAGGCGATAGCAGGGAGCACACTTCCTCGCCGGAGACGGCGGGTGAGATGAGGGAGGAGCCCGCGCCATTGGCTGGCTGCGTGGCGTGTCATACCGACAAGGACCGACTGTATGCTCTGGCTCCTCCAGAACCGCCAGATGAAGAAGAGGAGTCGGGAGGTGGCTGAGGTGGCTCAGTTCCTCCGTTGGAGGGATGGGAGAAGGTCCTGATCAAGCTTGGCAAGAGCGCTTCCGTTGCGGACTTGGACATCCACTTGAAGTTGAAAGCATGCGAAGAGGGCCACTCAGGCAATTCCGGCGAGTTCGAGGACCCCGATATTGCGCATGAGGGGTTGATTGCGGACCCGGCGGCTCCAGAGCACGGCATTTGCGTCACTTGCCACGGGAGTATCGCCACGCCGTTTGCAAATAGCATGCACTGGAATCTCTGGGGCGAGCAGAACGCTATTGCCGCCCGCGCTGGAGTTTCCACCCTGGCTGAGTGTCCGCAATCGTTGCAAGACGGCTTCAAGGGAGAATGTGCCGCTTGCCACGCGGGGTGTGGAGACTGCCATGTCAGCCGACCGGACGGCGTGGGGAAGGGCTTCATCGACAGCCACAAGTTCAAGGCCAAGCCGCACCAGAAGAATCAGTGCATGGCTTGCCACGGCTCCAGGATTGCGTTCGATTTCATGGGGGATTCGGAGTCCGGCCGTGCCCCTGACGCTCACTTCGCCAAGGGCATGGACTGCATGAAATGTCACGGCGGCAAAGAAATGCATGCCGCTGCGCAGGACGTGGCCGACCGCTTCCATTTGCCCGAAGCGCCGCGCTGCGAAGACTGTCACGACATCCCGGAGAGCAATGTCTATCACGCCACGCACTGGGACGATTTGTCATGTCACGTCTGCCATGCCCAGCCCTACAACAACTGCACGGCATGTCACGTGGGCGGCGCCTGGAAGACTGATGAAGAGTACCTGGCTAATAGCCCGACCCTCGATTTCCGCATCGGCATTGACACCGATGCGGATCGTCGGGCCGAATTCGTGACCGTGCGTCATGCGCCGGTGACCCCGTCTTCTTTCGACAATTGGGGGGTTGCTGGAACGCTAACGGACTTCGATGCTTTGCCAACGTGGAAGTTCGCCACTCCCCATTCTGTTCGGCGTTGGACCGAGCGAACCGAGGTATCGGGGAATGACGGATGCGCGGCGAGTTGTCATGTCGGTGCGCCCATGGGGAACCCCGCCAACGCGGTCTACTATCTGTTCGAAGACTACGTGGGTTCCAACTGGCCGCTGGAAATAGAAGCGAATCAGCCCGTTTTTGTAAACGGCGCGTTGCCGGACGGGTGGGAATAGGTTTTCCTTATGACTTTTGGAACCACTGTTGAGGAGAAGAGATGAAGAAGATGATGTATTGGCTGGTATTGGTTTTGGTGCTGTCCCTTGCCGCTTGCGGTAGCGACAGCAAGTCGTCAAATGACCCCACCGACGTTGTGAGCGGTGGCGACGCGGTTGAAGTTGATGCTGTCGTCGGTGAAGATGTTGTGGGCGGTGATGTTGTCGAGGAAGCTGCGGAATTCGAGTTGTTGGCAGCCTACCTCGAGCAGGAGATGGGCGACTATCTCAACACTGCAGCGCCAAGAGCCATCAGCGCGGCAGATGTCATGGCCGAGGGACTTGAAAACTGGACTATTATCGATTTGCGAACGAATGACAAGTATGGGCCAGACGAGAACGGAGTTTGGCAGATGGGCCCCAACGGTATCGCTGACTATGATGACGGGCACATTGAAGGGGCCGTGCTGGTGGCCCTCAGCGACATTCCGACATGGGCAGCCGAGAATCTCAGCGGTGACGAGAAGATCCTGGTGGCCTGCCACACTGGTCACAACGCGGGCCAGGCGGTGCTCGTTCTCAATCTGCTGGGCTACGACGCATCTTCACTGAAATTCGGCATGGCCGGGTGGCACCATGACTTCGACCTCTGGACCGCAAACATCGGCAGCGACTACGTGGATTCGTTTGTCAAGAATGAGTCTCCGGCGAAGCCTGAGCCCGGAGATTACCCGCTGCTTGAGACCGGCATGGAAACTGCCGAAGAGATTCTGGCGGCACGAATTGGCTCACTGCTGGAGAATGGACCGACCTATCTGCTCTGGTCCGACTTCATGGCAGCCCCCAGTGATTACTTCGTCATCAACTACTGGAGCGAAGAGGACTACTTGGGGGTGGGCCATTTCGACGGCGCATATCAGTATACGCCGAAGGCATCCCTGGGTACCGCCACTGAGCTGGCAACACTGCCTACCGACAAGCCCATTGCGGTGTACTGCTATTCCGGGCAGACAGGCAGCCAGGTAGCTGCTTATCTGACCATACTTGGTTATGAAGCCTATGACATCAAGTTTGGCACCAACGCGGTTATCCATGACAGCATGACCGGTCATAAATGGACTGCGGAGACTCCGGCCAACTTCGCCTACACCGGCATGGTGGAAGCCACCGAATTCTCTATCCTGGCAAGCTATCTCGAGAATGATCTCGGTGACTATCTCAACACTGCGGCGCCAAAGATCATCGGTGCGGCAGATGTCATGGCCGAGGGACTGGAAAACTGGACCATTGTCGATTTGCGAACGAATGACAAGTATGGGCCAGACGAAAACGGCGATTGGCAGATGGCCCCCAACGGCATCGCTGACTATGATGACGGACATATCGAAGGTGCCTACATGGTGGGCTTGGGTGACATCCCGACCTGGGCTGCCGAGAATCTAACTGGTGACGAGAAGATCCTGGTGGTCTGCCACACTGGTCAAAACGCGGGCCAGGCGGTGCTCGTTCTCAATCTGCTGGGCTACGACGCTTCTTCACTGAAATTCGGCATGGCCGGGTGGCACCATGACTTCGACCTCTGGACCGCAAACATCGGCAGCGACTACGTGGATTCGTTTGTCAAGAATGAGTCTCCGGCGAAGCCTGAGCTCGGAGATTATCCGCTGCTTGAGACCGGCATGGACACTGCCGAAGAGATTCTGGCGGCGCGAATTGACGTCCTGCTGGCAGCTGGGCCGGCCTACCTGCTCTGGACAGACCTCATGGCTGCCCCGGACGACTACTTCGTTGTGAATTACTGGGGCGAAGGGGACTACCTGGGAATTGGCCACTTTGACGGGGCTTACCAGTACACTCCCAAAGCATCGCTTAGTACAACCACGGAATTGGCGACACTTCCCACGGACAAGCCAATCGCTGTTTACTGCTATTCGGGCCAGAACGGCAGCCAGACGGCAGCTTACCTGACCATCCTCGGTTACGAAGCTTATGACGTCAAATTCGGCACCAATGCAGTCATCTATGATAGCATGACAAGCCAGAAGTGGACTCCAGAAACGCCCGCAGGCTACGACGTCGTCACCGACTAAGCGCCCACCGTTGTACCTTCTCCTTTGCTGGCACTGGCGTTCGTCGCCAGTGCCAGCACATTAAGCACAAATTGCAAACGGGTTGTCCCGCATCGTCCCTTAGGTTAGCATGTGCTCGCTCATGGGAGGCGTAGGGGCGTGGCCACGAGGCTCTGTCTGAAGATACCGATGGTAGCAATTGCCGCATTCTGCTGCTTCATCCTGTTGTGGGATGGCCGGTTGCAGGCGCAGATTGCGCGTCCGGTGCTGGATGGGTGGGAGTCCACCATGGGCGACAATGCGCAAGGGCACCTTTCGCCTTCTCCTTCTGAGGTGGCTCCGGCATCGACGTCGATGGATTCGGAGACTGCGGCTCTACCGTTCTATCTGGGCGAGAAATTTCGCTACCAGAACCTTACCGTCTGGGGGCGCTTCTGGGTCTCGGCAGTGGGAACCAGCATCAGCTTCCTGGAGTGGGACGAAAGGGATTGGCTCTGGTTCGGACTGACGGTGGGCGGCACGCTTGCGTTCATGGCCCCGACTGATCCTTCCCCCGATGCGCGGCTGCAATTCTGGCTCCAGGAGCGTCGCACCGAAGGTCTTGACTATGTCTTCCCACGGCTCTCCACGGAGCGGTTCTCGGTATTCGGCATGTCCCTGATTGGCGTCTCCGCGCTGAGTGGATGGATTGGTGGCTGGCCGGAGATCGTGGAGTGGTCATCATTGATGCTGGAGACCCTGGGGCTGACCCAGACTCATCACGTCATCCAGAAGCTGCTCATTGGCCGAGAGGGGCCTCATCAGGGAGATGGGCTGGGCATCGTCCTGGGGCCGACGGAGGGGTACAAGATCTTCCCGTCGGGAACCCCGTCCGGGCATACCGCCAGCGTCTTTGCGCTGACAGCCTTGACCATGGACTACTTCGATACCCTCTGGATTGATGTGCTTGGATACACCATCTACTCGTATATCTGCGTTTCCGTTCTTTACAACAACCAGCATTTTATTTCCGACGTTGTCTGGGGGGCTCCGCTAGGTTACTTCATCGGCAAGTGGGTGGTACGCCACCGCTCGAGCAAATACCGCTACATCGAGGGAGAGCCGCTGCGCATCGGCAATGCCCGGTTCGTGGGTATTTCACCGTGGACCGATTCCGTGACTGGCGCCAGTGGGCTATCCGCCACCTGGACCTGGTAGGCCATTTGGCGGCAGCCACAGGGATGGCGGATGGGCCCATCCCTAGCCTGATTCTTGAGCACGGTCCTCACACTCGGCAATGTCATCCCGAACGGCGGCTTGCCGCCGGAGGGATCTCTGGGTGTCGTGGAAGTGCCGCAGAAGAGACCGGGTGGTGCCGAGAGTTCCCTCGCCGGCCGGTGGCCGGCCGCGGGATGACCGGTGGGAAAGAAGGGTCGTT
>CALGBT010000170.1 GCA_937884235.1 uncultured Pseudomonadota bacterium | reverse complement strand
ACTCAACTCTGTTCCCTTCCCATGCCCAACAAGAAGCAGCTGTCCTGACGCGCCGACGTGCATCCCATACCCCATGCAACTTGTGCTAGCACATGGGAAGCCAGTGGACCAAACGTGCCCCCCTCCAGGTCCGAACTTCGCCAGGTAGACTCCGGTGTAGGGGGCGTCGGCAAGAGCTTCGCCACCAAAGGTAGCGTAGCTGCCAGAGTACTGCCCCGTCAGGTAAACGTTGGACGGTCCATCGACGTAGATGGAGCGGGTGTATTCCGACTTGGGTCCTCCCAAGGCGATGGCCCAGGTGGGCGAGCCGTCCGGCTCGAACCGTGCCAGGAATAGTTGATCAGTGTCGGGAGTAGGGTTTGCCAACAACGAGCCGGCAAGCTGGAGCGATGAACTCTGAAATGTGCCGGTCACAAAGGCCACTCCGTCGGGAGTCAGAGAGACTGCCCTGGCTTCGACGTTCTTGTCGCTACCGAACCCGACAGACCATTCGTAAGAACCCGATGCAGAGAACGACGTCAGGAAGGCATTCGTCGGGCCGGGGAATGAACCAAACGGCAAAGGTCCGCCGCCAAAATCCAGGCCCTTCGTGGAGTAAAGACCGACAACTACGGCACGTTTGTTGTTTGAGGAAAGCCCGCGGACCTTGCCCGTCCCGCCGGCCACGCTAAAACCTGACGACCAGACGTGGGCCCCGTCCAGCCCGAGTTTGGCCACAAAGACATCCCCTCCCCAGGATGTAAGACCGAGGTCGGGTCCGCCAAGGCTCAGTAGAGTGCTTGCTTCCCCGGCAAGATAGAGTCCATCTTTCGCAACCGAGATGGCTTCCCCCGTTTCATCGTAGCCACCTCCAAATCTTTTGGCCCACTTCAAGTTGCCGTCCCCTTTCAAGGCAAATACGACAACATCCTTGCTGGTGGCGCCCGAACTCTCCAATGGGCCAGACCCAAAATTGATACTGTTGCTGTCGGTCCACCCAGTGACATAGAAGTTTCCCAACTCGTCTCCGCCGGCAGCAGATGCGTAATCCATGCCAGGGCCGGAGAAACCACCGGACCATATGTGATCACCGGCGGGACCAAACCTGGCGACTATCATGCCGCCCTGGCCTTGCAAGGTAATAGGGAGACCACCCATGTTGACTGTATCCTGAGTGGAGTGTCCGACGATGAAAAAGGACCCATCGCTTTGACCAACGAAGCCACGCACCTGCTCGTCAACTGAAGAAGCGATTCCCTTTGACCAAAGGTGGTAGGGAAGGCCTACGCAAATGCCTTCGTGGCATCCGGCCCCTGGTTCACATTCTCCGCAACTACCTCCGCATCCGTCCGGGCCACAAACGAGCCCCCCACACGCCGGCTCGCAAGAACCATCCGCAACTTCGTAAATCGCATCTAAGGGACTCACTGAGTCGAACACCTCGCCGAGGTCCATGGAGTCTGGGCCGGCCAGAGCGTCTTCAGACCGCATGTCCGAGGTGACTCCATCCGTCCCCAGGGGTGCACCGTCAATTGCCCCATACCCGTCTGCGCGCTGACCTGCGAAATCGTTGTCTTCGACGGTTGAACCATCAGGGGACCACGGCTCAGGTTGCGATACGCATGCGAACAGCAGCAAAGTACTCATAGGAACTAGGTGCCGACCAATCACTTCTCCCCTCCACGCCATTCAGTGCGATGCCATCACCATGGGAGCGACATCTTCTTCACCCATGGTCTCTCTTTGTTGTAGTCAGTGGTGCTGTTGTACCTGCCAACCAGCACGAGTCCGCCATCAGATGAGAGGACGGCATCGCTCAGATGAAGTTGCTTTCCAAGTGCCAAGTCAACCGTATCGAGGAGCTTGCCAGTGGAACTGACACGCAAGAATCGACCAAATCGGGAGTTCTCTGGGCCGTGGCAGTAAGCCACAACCAGGAAGTCACCGTTTGGCAGTTCGATTACCTTTTTGCCTATATCGGCAAGTCCATATTCCGTCACCAATTCCCACTTCGTATTCCCGGCATAATCCAACTTCATCACGCCAACATCATACTTCTCCGGGTCGCCGGTGATTGCTCCCACGGAGCCAACGGCAATGATGTTGCCGTCAGACGTTGCTGTGGCGTGCAGAAAGGACTCCAATTCGCCGGGCTGACCCTCCAACGTCTTGTCCCAGATGAGGTTTCCATCAGAGGCAATTCCCGCCACCCACCTGTCGTTTCCATCTTCTGACGTCGTTGTCGAACCTACGGCGAAGATGTCGCCCGAGGGTAGCTCAACGGTCGCAGCGAAGCGGTCCGTAGTATCCTTCAACTCCGGTCCGTATTCCTCGCACCAGACAATGCTCCCCTCTTGCTGAAGTTTGCAGATCTTCCCCGCATAGTCCTGGTCGGCCGCACTCTGCTTGACATACCCGGTCATCAGCAGTTGTCCCGTGGAAGTGAAGTCTAGGTCTTCCCAGAGCAATCCGAGAAGCTCACCTGGTGGCGACTGGACGTACTTGATGCTTCCCGTTGAACCAACAGTCTTCAGACCGAAGTTGAGGGTCGAAACGAAGATGTCTCCGACCGGATTCTCGACGACGTCAGTGAACCAGGTTTGCTTGTTCTCTGCGTTCTCAGTCGCCCAGGACAACCCGCCAGATCCCCCATCTAGTCGCAGAAGCAGGCCACGATGGTCCTGGCCGGTCGGCATTGTGAATCCAGCAGCAAGAACGTCACCGTTGTAGGTCTCAACCACCGCCACCAGCGTCCCTCTGCCATGTTCCTCGTGTACGTATTCCCACGTAGTAATCTCCTGGACTTCAATGTCCTCGATGGTGTCCAGCGGGACGACGACCTCAAGGCCGGGCAACTCAGTAGCGTTGATGTCAACCGACACTGCGTCGTTCTCCGGCAGCACTTCAGCGCTAGTTTCATCAGGTGAAAGAGCGTCGCCCTGCCCCCGGGAATCCGTTGGTGGCAAATCTTCAATCCCCCGGGAATCCGTTGGTGGCAGATCCAGATGCCCCCGAAGGTCCATTGTACCGTCGAGCACCGGCGAGTCAGACTGATAGTGGGCTGTGTCTGGTGTCCAGGGAGCTGGCTGCGACACGCATGCGGCCAGAAGCAATCCACACACCAGCACCGCCAGGGCTTGTTTTGTCACTTCCTTCCTCCATGTTAGGCGAGAATGATAGTAGCAGTATGGCCCTTGCGCGGGAATGGAAAAGTTCAGTCACATAGAACTGGGAGGCAGTGTCACCAGCCGTAAGGCCGGATGGACCCTATCGACTGGGCGAAGAGAGTGCGTAGTGGCAGTTGATGTTGATCCGTCGGCGGCAAGGTTCTACAGTGACCTCAGGCAATCGAGATTCTTGGAGATATCAGTTGAGCGACCTTGTAGCACTTACCCCCTTCCACTTTGGAGCAACTGCATGAGCATGACCAGCGGAACGTCAACCAGCATTCCCATCGGCCCGCAATACGAACGTGACAACCGGTTCACTGCGCGCATGAGGCTGCACCAGAGTTGGTACCGTGCCGAAGTTCTCAAAGTGGGGTGGGGTACTGGACCTGGGCCCAACGGCAAGAGGGAGCTGGGAAGCATGCTCCTCCCGGACGATGGTGCAGGAGGGCAGAACTTCCTGACGCCACAGATACTTGATGTCGCGAGACGGCGCATGGCGGACAAGACCGGCACCGTGGACGAGTACCGGCTGCGTCACAACATGCTGTCCAGCCAGCCCATGTGCTTCAACCTGTTCGGCCACCTGGAACTGAACCTTGACCTGGCCACGCGGACGTTCGCTGCCCTGGACCCGGACGTGCAGCGGGTGACTTGCGTGCTGATGGAGTACGCACCCGAGCCTGCGGCGGACCACCTCAATGACCGGACTGCCTTTGATGCGTTCGTCGCTTACGAGCGCAGGGGCGGCGGCAAGGGGTTCTTCGGCATCGAAACGAAGCTGACCGAGAAGTTCTCGCAGAAGGAATACGACACTCCGGCGTACCGCCGCTGGCTGGAAGTCCCGGGCGCGCCGTGGAGGCTCGAGACAGCGGACGAACTCCCCCGCATGGCCCACAACCAGCTGTGGCGAAACCACTTGCTCGCCTACTCCCTTCAACACCTGTCCGAAGAGTACGAGACCGGCACTGTGGCAGTAGTAGGGCATCCCCTGGACCTGGAGTTGACGCAGACTATCGCCGGCTATCGGGCACTGCTGAAGGAGCCGGATTGCCTGCGGGTCTGGACCGTAGCCGACGTCGTTGAGGCTGCCAGCCACGCGGTGCAGACGGACCTGGACAGGGATTGGTTGGAGGCATTCAAGGTTCGGTATCTCCGGTTGGACTTGAGCGAAGAGGACTGGCGGGCCTTCCAGCAGGCGGGACGTAGGCGATGAGTTCAGGCAGACAGAGCGGTCCGAAGACCAGAGAGGTCTTCCCCTCGGAGGTGGTCGAGCGCTACCGCAAACGTGCGCTCGCCGTTCGCAAGAAGTTGCGTAATAGGGGGCCTCACGAGTGGTGCCGCGCAGACTTCGATGCTGGGGCCCTGTTTGATGTCTTTCCAAACGTAAGACTGCGTCCCGGCTACCGTTTGCTTACCTACCTTTATCATTCAGGCGGTAACGGCAACGGGCGCGTCGTCGCCTTCTCGGAAGAGAGTGATGCCTACAGGTCCATTGCTGCGGTGCCTGCAGGTCAGCCCCTGGAATCGCCACCGTGGGTTGAGGACGAAATTCTTCATCCGCTCCAGGTGAGTGACGGGGACGGTTCGGCGCTGGCCTACTTGAGTGCGTCCCTGTTGATGCGTGAATTGCATGAGGTGGGAGCGGAGTGGCACGGAATCCACTGGGATGTGGAGCACGTCATGGCACCGACCCTGGCGCATCTGGCTGGCAAGCGTCGACCCTCCAGGCACAACCAGTCGCTCCAGGACCTGGTGGACGAGCTTGGTTGGACGCAGGGCAAATCTGACATCGAGTCTCTGGCGCCGGAAGTCAGGTTCGAGGACGGGGTCGTCCGAGTGGTCCTTCACATTCACACCGGGCTGGGCCGAGAGCAAGTCACGCGCTGTGCCGACATTTACACTGACAGCTATCTGCCCGCCAGAGAATGCGAGGTGGTCGCTGTCGGAGGACCCGGATTCATGTTTTGACCTAATCAGCGCTGGCGGGCGGTGTCCCTCACCGGTAGTGGATCGGCCACGTCCAGGTGCACTCCTCTGTCCACGTCCACTCTCGTGGTCCGCAAAGACAAAAGCGACCGCCATTTCTTGCTGGAGCGGGAGCCGAGATTTGCTCCCAGTGCGGCACCGGCAAGGAGCAAAGCGACGCCAACTCGCTGTGCCATAGGCGACATCGTCGAGGTGGCCATTCACTGGTATCGGGAATGCGACTCGTAGGTTGAGGTGGCGGCACCACCCCAGCATTTGGTGCAGGCCCCACCGGGGAAGGGGGCCGTTGACAGTGCTTGGGAGCGGTGCGATAGTGTCTCGACCGTAATGCAGTGGAGAGCCTGATGCATAAGCAACGAATCTTGATTGGGACCATCGCCTGCCTGGCAGTTGCTTTGTTGTTGGTTGGGCCAACCGTTGTGCGCGGCGAGGTCCGGCCTCTGTTGGCAGTGATGGATGTTCAGGATGGTGACGGAGTGCTGGAAAGCGCCGTCACTAATAACCTGACCGAGTATCTGCGAGGTCTGCTTGCCGAGACCGGAAGATACGTTGTTATCGACCGAGGGCGGCAGGCCGCAGCCGTCAAGCAGCTTGTGCGGCACGAGAAGAAAGAATCTTACAAAGCGTGCTACGACAGGAGTTGTCAGGTACCGCTGGGCCGGTCCCTGGCTGCTGACCGGATCCTCATCACTTCTCTGATGCGCATCGGCTCACGCGTCATTGTGAAAGCGGAGATTGTCGATCTGGCGACGGAAGCAAGCCAAGGGGGAGCCACTGTCAAGGTGAAGTCCGAGCCGGCGGGTGGCCTCGAGGACCGGCTTACTGAGGCCCTCGACGAGTTGGTCGTCAAGCTCGTGGGAAGCACCGAGCAGGCCCCCCAACGCCCCCTTGAAGAGTCTGCCGCAAGTGCTGTCGACGGAGGCCATCGCTACGTCGGCCTGGGGGAGCAGGCGGAATCCCAGCACGAGGAGTGGGTGCGCCTGACGACACTGGTCGAGAATACTCGTATCCCCGCTGCCGCCCGAGTCGCCGCGATTGACGAATTCAGCAATCAGGTCGGGCCAGACAGTCCCTACGCCCTGGAGGCTCGAGAGTTGCGGGAGTGCGTTGCCGGCTCCCCCAGCTATTATCGAACCAAGACAGAGTGGAGTGCTTTGAGTATAAACGTCTCCACCATGGGCCTTGGTTTCAACGCCGGATTCTTCACGCTGCGCTGGGACAACTTCTACTTGCAATTGCTCCAGGGTGGATGGACTGAAGCTGTCGACGACGCCGTATATTCCGGCTCCGTTGGCCTCTCAATGGGCTATCCGCTGTTTTTAGGTAGTGCCGGCAGACACGAGCTTCGGTTCGGTGCTGATGTGGACCTGTGGATATATCTCTATGATTTTTACGAAGATAGCTACACGCATGAAGAAACTGGCGAGTTCATCGGCACTGGCATCACCCCGCGGGTGACCTACATCTTTCACGTTGCCAGGCATTTCTCCATTCAAGCTGGTATGGAGGCGATCCTGGCGCTGATACCATGGGACAGTTCCGACGATTTCCAGGCTACATTCGCGGGTAGCCTTGGGGTTGGTTTCTGAGCTGAGTCGCACCACCCGGGCACATCCCCCCAAAACGAATGACACCACTCCGGCTCTGGATTGTGTAACGCAAGTTCTGCAGTTTCCTTTTGGACCTGCGACTTCTGCGTTCAGCACACCGTTCCCATAACCCTTGATGCGAAGTGTGCAGGAATGCGTGGCGCTGGAAATCCGCACGCTGCGTGCGATGAGGAGGGGGCTGGAGATAGGCTCATGGTTTGGAGATTGAGGCACTCCCAGAGGAAACGGGGAGAAACAGATGGGCCAAACCTACAGGTACTACGCCAGTCCTCGACCCTACCGGGAAGAAGCTGCTAGACCGTAAGCCGTCGAAGCAGTACTTTGTCTCTTTTGGGGTATGCGTAACTCTCGGCCCCGTTTCAACTGGTTTTGCGCAGGGAAACGAGACATGATTACCGGGCGGTACACCGGTGGCGCTACGCTACCTTAGATACGGAACTCGGTCCTACCCCGGGAGGCTGCAGATGGATAATGACAAAGCACAGACGGACTTAAGCGGGGGAGCGGTGCGGCAGCTGGCGCACCGGGTAGTCGTCGTGGCAATCGCCTGGGGCTGTCTTGGGGTGGTCCCCGCTATGGCCGATACTGTGGCGGATCCTCAGACGCGCTCTCCCTTCGAGGTCGACCTTGCCGTCGACCTTCCCGCCATCGTGATCACCGCGGTCATCGCCGGCGCCCCGGTCGTCTTGATGGATGAACTATCTGGACCCCATTGCGGGCCTCTCTGCGATCGAGGCTCATTGAACCCGTTCGACCGGACGGTCGTGGGCTTCAGGTCAGACTCCGCTGCCGTCGTCGCCAACATACTGGTGGGCTCAGCCGTTGCCTTGCCCTTCGTGTTCGACCTCATCGACGTCGCCATCTCCGATACCGCGGATGGTTGGTCAGGATGGGCCACCGATGTCGTGGTCCTGGGTGAGACGGCGCTGGTCAACAACGCGCTGTTCCAAGTCACCAAACTCGCCGTTCGGAGGCCACGTCCCTATGCCTACGATCCCGACGTCTCCGTCACTGAGCGGTCCCAAGCAGACGCGGCCATGTCTTTCTATTCGGGGCACACTGCCAACGCGTTTGCAATGGCGACCGCATACAGCTACCTGTTCACGAAGCGGCACGCTGACTCAGGGATGGTCATCCCAGTCTGGCTCGGGACCCATCTTCTGGCGGTTGGTACAGGCGTGAGCCAGGTACTGGCGGGGGAGCATTTCTGGACGGATGTCATCGTCGGCGCGGTGGTGGGGAGTGCGGTGGGACTGGCGATCCCTCACCTGCACCTCAGGGATAGCGAGGGACCGGAGAAGAGCGACGGATTATCGATTCATCTCGCACCGACGGTAGGGCCAGGGGTCATCGGTGTGACATTGTCGATCCTGTAGTTACTCGCCCTCTCTTCCGGACCCCTCTGATTCCAAGGATTACCCAGTTCGACCAACGGTACCCGCCCTTGATCGCGTAGCAAGGACTGAGCTCCCTTTCGTGTGCACATTGAATGTCGTCGCCGACGTTCTACGGCGCTTTCGACATCGTGCTTCAGAAGGTCAGCGTCAAGTCGGTAATGAGCATGGACTCGCGGTGGTGCGACGACAGTGGTCCGATGCTTCCCTTACGTGTCCTATTGGCCATGGAGATCTTTAATGCAATGGGCGTACGTGGCACGGTTACCCCTGCCCATGCTCTCCAGATGAACTGGCTGTCGTTCAGCATGATGTCCGAGTCGGCCAGCTCCTGGTGTCGATCAAGGCCGTCGATGGACCACCACTGCTGGTACTTCATGAATCCCCCCACCTCAAAGCCGTGAAGGGTGAGTACCCACTCTGGATTGACGGTCCACCCAAGCCCGTAATAGTACTGCTGTTCCATGACCACCGACCGGACGGTGGCATCTCGATTCGAGGAAAGAAAGAGGTCGGCTCCCAAAGAGCGCACGAGGCTGAAGTCGCCGAAGAGGTTTAACGTGAGTCGGGAGCGCAGGCGCCCCATATGAGCCACCCATAACACCGTGGGGCCAGGCAGGTGTACGATGGCGAGCCTGTCCGTATGTCCTGGCAGTTCATGCAGCGCATACTCGTAGGCCGGCCCCAGTGCAACCAGCACCCCATGTCCTCTGAGCCCCTGCCCACCACCTCTCTTCTGGTGCCAGGCGTAGCCCAGCGGAGCTGCGCGTGCCCCGAATATGAATCTCTGAAGTTCGCCTTCAACGCTGACCGCGCCCCGCGTCATCAATCGGTAATAGCCACCATCCATGAAGAAAGCGGAACCTCCACCCCGCTTCATGAATCCAGTTGGATGCAGAAGCTCCGCGTTGAGTGAGAGGTCGATTGCATGGACGTCGTCCCCGGCACCAGAGATGGCATAGCTGTGACCCGCCGCTAGGACGAACCGATGCCACGGGTCTCGAGGCATCCCCCACTCATCGAGCCTTGAGGCCGTCTGCCAGGGACGACCGTCAATCTGGTCGTGGACTGCTTGGAATGGATTGAGTCCCCAGGCGAGGGCTCGATAGCTGAAAGAAGGCTGAGCCCGAGAGAATAACAGACCGAAGTTGTGCAAGGTCTCACCGATGGCCAAACCGGCGATGGGCGTCAACACGAGGTCGTTGAGGCTGACCTTCTCGCGATACTCGCCAAAGTACTCCCAGAGCACGGAGGCCGCGACGTCGAAAAGAAAGGACTCCCAGACCTCCAACCCATTTCCGCGGGAAACCAGATGGTAACCGGTCCCCGCCAGAGCATGCCCCAAAGCGTTGGTGTTGAATGCGTTGTTGTCGAGCCGCACGGCTTCGAAAGTGATGAGCTTCTGCTTCCAGCTTTCCCGGTCCCAGCGCAGATCCCAGTCCACGCCGTTAACGCTCTTGTTAGCCCAGTACCAGGCCTCACCGATGCCCAGCAGCCCCAACCGCTCAAATCCGGCTCTGAAGTAGTGCTTCTCTGGCAGGATCTTTGCGCTAGCCTCTGCCTCCTCGGGATTGATGGAGGCCTTGTGAGGAGTCGGTCTCTCTTGTGCCGCACCCACTGACGTCAGCAACACCAAAGCCATCCCCCACGACAGGGCGATCGCGCACCTGGCAATGGTCCCGGTTAGCAGCGGCCGGCGAGTGGTCATAGCGGGGCTCAAAAGCTGTACTTCAGTTTCGCGTAGACCATGTCGTTCGAGTCGAACTGTCCGAAAGTCCCCTCATCGCCGAAGAAGAGGTTGGTGCCCACCAGAGCCTGGATGCCACCTGGGAAGTCATAGGAAACCGTCGGGCGAACCAGCGCGTTCCAGGGCTCGATTCCGACGTAGGAGAAGAGGGAGAGATGCAACGTCTCCCGCAGGAAGTCCATGGAAAGCAGCACCGTCACGGTGTGCTCGAACTGCTCCGCAACCTGGCCGTCGTCGTGGTCGATGATCGCACGCTGGATGTACTGAACCCCTGTGTTAATCTCCCAGATCTTTACCGAAGCACCGACCATCGAGTGGATGTAGCTCTTTTCGAGCAGACCATCAGAGTCGGAGGGTGATTCCGTCTGGAATCTCTTCTCGTGGTAGTACGCGGCTTCCGTCTTCAGGACGAAGGGGCCCGCAGCAGTAGAGAAGCTCAGGCCCCCCATGGGCAAGCGGTGATGCTCCGGTGTGATCGTCACGGCGGGTTGGCCGCTTTGCACGTCCATGGTCACCTTCCGATGCAGCGCCGGATCGTCATCCCACATCCACCCACCGACCAGCTCCAGATCGCCCCAGGAGCTCATCACCGAGTACCGGGCGAAGAGCTCGCTGTTCTCCAAGGCCAAAGGCACTTCTTGACGACTGCTATCCAGTACAGCCCCAGCTGGTAGCATCGTCGCGGGGCGCCACATGGACCCTTCGTCAGGCAGACCGGTAGCCGTGAAGACGGGCACCCAGATCAACTCGATGGTCTGTTCGCCGATGTAGAAGTTCGCCTTCACCGCGGTGATACCCTGCCGGATCTCCTCGAATTCGGGGAGCAGAAACTCCCGCAGGTCCTTCGGCGAAACCACGTCCGTGATGAAGACGCCATCGGCCTTGCCCCACACCACCTGCTGCCGGCCGACCCGGATGTCCATCCAGGGGAAGTAGAGGTCGACATAGACCTGCCGAAGGCCCAATTCGAGGCTACTATCGTCGTAGTGGTTGAGGTACGGGTTGGCCAGAAATGCACCCTGGGACCCGGTATGCCTAAGACGCACGTCCAGCGTGTTCTGCATGATTGCGAAATCCATGCCCTCGTCGGCCAGGATTCCCATGTAGGTCCGGGCGTATCCGTCAACTGTGGATTCGGCCCGGGCCGGGGCCGACAACGAGACACTCGAAATCAGCAAAAGCAATACCAGAGCTTTGTGTGGTCGCAGCGCCTCCATTTCAAAGGCCCCGCTTCATCATGCGCTCGGTGAACTGCGACTCGGGCACGCCCTTATCCACTTTGACATTTTCGAGCTTCATGACGGTCCGGTGCTCCTTCTGGGTGTTGTGCATTTCCGAATGGACGATGATCCAGAAGCCGTCGATCTTCTTTGAGGACTTGACCCGCAGGGTCTTGAGGGCATCTCCATCCTCGTCGTAGAACTCCCGTTTGAGCCCGATCCACTTCTCCTTGACGACCCAGGTCACCGTCCGCGAGTAGATGTAGTCCCGGTTCTTCGGCGTGCTCTCCACAACGTAGCAGGACTCGCCGTCCAGCTTCTCCTCACGCAGAACCCGATGGTTGTCCTTCGTGGGGTGCCGGTCCCCGAGGTCGTCGTAGGTGAAGTCGGACCCCATGAAGTAGTCACTCCTCGAATCCGACGAGATGCGCTTCACCTTCTTGAGG
>CALGBT010000169.1 GCA_937884235.1 uncultured Pseudomonadota bacterium | reverse complement strand
GCGCGAGCGTAAATTATGCGGACGAGTGTCTCAAATCTATTGACAGGTTCCGGAAACGCAATGAAATTGCTCTCATTTGGTCCCGCCGGCAAGGAACGTCCCGGAGTTTTGCTAGGCGATAGCCTCATACTTGATCTGACGGCAGCATCCGGGGGCAAGATTGCCAGCCTGCGACACCTGCTCGTGCAGGGCGAGGCCGGTCTGGCGAAGGTGGCCGGGTGGCTCACCCTGGAGCACCCACCAGAGCACTTGCATAAGGTGGCAGACGTGCGTCTCGGGCCGCCGCTGACCAATCCCTCAAAGATCGTCTGCCTGGGCTTGAACTACCGCTGCCATGCCGAAGAGCAGAATGCGCGCATCCCCGCCAATCCCCTGCTCTTTGCCAAGGCCGTCACCTCTCTGGCCGGTTCCGGCGATCCTGTCTGGTACCCTGCAGGCGAGGAGCATCTGGACTACGAAGTGGAGCTGGCCATGGTGGTGGGCAAGACCGCCTTCCGGGTGGCTCCCGAGGAATGGGAGAGCTACATCGTCGGCTACACGGTCCTCAACGACATCAGTGCCCGGGATGCCCAGCGATCGGACAAGAAGTGGTTTCGCGGCAAGTCCTGCGATACGTCGTGTCCCATGGGACCCTGGCTGGTCACCCGGGACGAGATTCCGCGACCAGATGCGCTGCGGCTTACCGCGACACTGAATGGCGAAGTGCGGCAGGATGGAACGACCAGCGATTTGCTCTTCCCCATGCCCGAGATTCTCGCCTTTGTCTCTCGCAACATTACGCTCGTACCCGGCGATATCATCTCCACCGGGACCCCAAAAGGTGTGGGAATCTTCCGTGACCCACCGGCCTGCATGAAGCCCGGCGACGAGATTTCAGTGACGGTTGAGCAGCTTGGAACCCTCACCAATACCATCCAGGAACGCCCGGACAATCGGCCCAGCGTCTATCCCGTTTTTCCGTAGCGGTCTCCTCCTCCCAGCCAAACTGACTCTTGCCCCCGCCGCCATAAGGTGCTAAGTAACAATTGATGGATTGATTGATTGAGGTGTTTTGATGATTCCCAAGACCGTCTCGGCCACTCATGCGCGCATCCACTTTGGTGAGATCATGCGCCACGTCGTGGAAAAGGAAGAACCTGTCTTTGTGGAGAGAAGCGGCAAGCCGCTGGTGGTTGTCCTCTCTTTACAGGACTACGAAAAACTCGTCGGCCGTCGCCGGACCAGCGAGGTCAACCTGGCGCTGGACAGCCTGGCCGGCCTGCGGCTCAAGAGGTCATCAACCATCGGCGCCAATACAATCATGGATACGATCAACGAGTTGCGGGAGGAACGTCATGAGTTCAACGGCATGCCTTGACGCAGGTGTCGTGCTGCGCCTGCTCCTGGACAACGACGACCAGAAGATCCTCGCCCAATGGAAAACCTGGACGCAGGAAGGGACAACACTCGTGGCTCCGACGCTCATGGCCTACGAACTGGTTGGTGTCTTCCGGAGATTGGCTGTAGCGGGCAAAATCAAAGAAGACGAAGCCTCAGATCTCCTCGGACTCTTCTTCAAACTCGGCATCATCTTCCATGGTGACGGCGACCTCCATCGCGAGGCTCTTGCGTTGGGTGCGGAGCTGGGACTTGCCACGGGGGATACCGCCCACTATCTGGCTCTGGCCAGAAGATTCGGCGCGGAATTCTGGACTACCGATGGCAAATTGGCTGACGAATTGGGGCCGAAGGTACCCTCTCTGAAGTTGATCTAGCGAACCAGCAGCAGGTTGTAGCGATAGGTCGGCTTTCCGGTCCATCCGGAGCCCTGCCCGCAGCCGTTGCCGAGTTGCAGATATCCGTTGCTACCTGCACAGCCGTGGTCGTCCTGGGCGCCATCAGCATCTGGCCAGGCCCAGTAGACGGTATCGTTGCCGGTGCCATAGCAGGCGTTGACGCCCGTACCGATGCCGGCATTGGAGAATGATGCGCCGGTGCGGTCGGCATTAGTGAAGAACGCCCCGTCACCAATCAGTGCTGCCCGTTCTCCCAGTGTGGCACCGCTGTCGTTGGCACCCATGTCGACCCCCAGCAAGTTGCGAGTTACTACCGCATCTGAGGTACATACGGCATCGCCGCTCTCATCAAGGGCCACGTCCCACAGGTTGGTCGGGTCATCTTTGACCTCGGCAGGCAGGTCAATAATCCGGCCGGCGATCCAGGCCGTCTGTTCACCGTCATTGGTGGCCGCGCTCAGGATCTGCGTTGCCCCGGCTGCCACAAATTGACGGCAGTCGATGGAAGCCCCCTGGAGGCAGAAGCCGCCAACTTTGCCCATGTCCTCGGCAAAGATGTTGGAGCGACCCCAGTTGGCGGGCAGGGAGCCGATTCCCAGGCTGTTGTCACGGTCGAATTTGCCACACATGGTCCAACCGCCGCCGTTGGTGGCCATATCGCAGAGCACCTGCAACGGGGTTCCGGGGCCGTCGCCATCGGGGTCGATCCAGTAGGTGCCGCTGCCCGTTGACAGCCCGGCGTCGAGAATTGCTTTACACGAAGGTAGTGCCTCGGCTGGTGCCTCTGGTCCCGGGTCCACGCTGCCTTTCAGCGAGATTGGCTGCGTTGGGTCGACGACCTGGACGCTACCGCCCAGCCCGTCCAGGACCTTCACCGTCTCAATGCCAGTGGTGGCCTGGAAGGTCACCGTGATGTCGTAGGCCTTGCCGTTGCAGCCCAGAGGTCCGTAAATAACGCCATCGGTGCAGCACGGTGCCCAAGCCCACTTGCCGGTTCCGATGCCCGTCGCGGAGTTCATGGTGGCCTCGCCCGGGTCGTCTGAGACAACCAGTTCAGCACCGTAGAGGCCCTCGAACTTGACCGTCGCCGAACCGCCGCTGCCATCGTTGATACCGTCCAGAATCAGGGCCAGATAGTCGAGGCCGTCAGGGGCTCGGTAGAGCATCAGGACAGCGGTGTTTGCTTCTTCGAAGCCAGTGTTGAAGCTGGCGTTGTTGGGGGCGCCATAGGAGAAGAAGTCCGCCGGCGCTTCATCACCCTTGTAGCTGTCGATGACGACTTCTTCCCCGTCTATGACCGTGGTATTGCAGGTGGTCTCAGGATTGCAATCGTTGTCGATGGCATCGGCGCAAAGCTCAAGGGCAGCCGGATTGACCGCCTCGTCGTCGTCGTTGCAGTCGCCGGCCACGAGCGCGGTATACTGCTCGACCGGTGCGCATTCGCACACCGATTCATCGGTACCGTAGCCGTCTTCATCGGTATCGAGGAAGTAGGTGGTGCAGTCGGTTGACTCCTCATCCAAGTCACCGTTGCAGTTGTTGTCGAGGCCGTCGCAGACTTCGTCGACCATATTCTCAAGGAGAGGGGCGCATTCAACGGGGGCGCCATCGACGCAGTTGTCCGTCGTGTTTTCGCAGACGCCAACGCCGCAGGTCGTCTGGCCCAGCTCTTCGTCGGTATCGCCGTTGCAGTTGTTGTCCATGCCGTCGCAGGTTTCAGCCATCGCCCCCAGTAGGGGGTCGCATGGTCCCGGCAGGCCATCAACGCAGGCGACAACGTCGTGGACGCAGATGCCGAGGCCGCAGGGCACCGGCGGGATCTCTTCGTCCACTGCCTCATCGCAGTCATTGTCGAGCCCGTCACAGACCTCTTCCACCGGCAGTCCCGGCACGCAGTCCACGAAGGCGCCATTCTGGCAGGCATCCATGGTCGCCACGCACTCCCCAATGCCGCACGTCAAGGTGCCAAAGCCTTCGTCAACCCCGTCGAGGCAGTTGTCATCGAGGCCGTTGCAGAGTTCCTCGGCGCCGTTGAAGATGTCCGCATTGAGGGGCTGGCAGTCGGTGAGATCACCGTCGCCGTCGCCGTCATCGTCGTCGTCGCAAGCATCGCCCATGCCGTCCTGGTCAAGATCCTCTTGCTGCTCGTTGGCAATCTCCGGGCAGTTGTCATCTGCATCAATCCAGCCGTCTTCGTCCGTATCTGGCTCGAGGCAGTCGACGATGCCGTTGCCATTGTCGTCTGCAAAGTCTTCGTCCACATCACCGTCACAGTCGTTGTCCAGTTCGTCGCAGAGTTCATCTACTCCGGCCACCGGGACGCATTCCTGGACAACTCCGTCGACACATTCGAAGACGGTGGTGACGCACTCGCCCAGCCCGCAAGTCAGTTGGCCAAAGCCCTCATCAGTCTCGTCGTTGCAGTTGTCATCAAGGCCATTGCAGCTTTCCATGGCATCGGGGTAAATGGCGCCGTCGAGGGGGTCACAGTCGGTCTCGTCCAATTCGCCGTCGCCGTCGTCGTCCTCGTCGCAGACATCGCCCTGCCCGTCGTCGTCGAAGTCTTCCTGTTCGGGGTTGGCCAGGTCGATGCAGTTGTCGTCGAAATCGAGCAGGCCGTCCCCGTCGGTATCGGATTCGAGGCAGTCCACTTCGCCGTTGCCGTTGTCGTCGGCAAAGCCCTCATCCACCTCGCCGTCGCAGTCGTCGTCCTTGCCGTTGCAGAGTTCTTCAGCCCCGGGGAAGATGCCCGCGTCCAGGGGAGCGCAGTCATCGACGTCCGGGGTCCCG
>CALGBT010000168.1 GCA_937884235.1 uncultured Pseudomonadota bacterium | reverse complement strand
CATGAGGACGATATCACCTGGCTGCAACACCGCCATGGGGAAGTGGAAGACTGCCTCTTTGGACCCCATGGTAACTGTAACTTCGCGGTCTGGGGCCAGCGACGGACCGAAGCGACGGTTGAACCATTTGCAGATCTCTGCTCTGAACTCTGGTTGTCCAACGTAGCTGGGATAGCCCGCTGAGGCAAAAGTATCCAGGGCGCTGGCGGCCGCTTGACGGACCAGACCAGGAGTTGGATAGCTGGGGTCTCCGACGCCAAAGTCTATGACGTTGACCCCGGCATCGCGCAACTGGCGCACCTGAACACCCAGTTCATCAAAGGCATAGCCCCCCAGGCGAGCGAGGGCTGGAGACGGTTGCCACTTCATCAGAACCTCCGAAATTCCAGCCACAAGGTAGCAGACGCTCAGCAATCCTGTAAAGGCGAAAGGGGAGCTGATGGCCGGCACCGGGGCAGCGCCACGCCAATTGATCCAGGGCGGAACATCGTGCTATAAGCGGTATGCGTTGCTGCCGGAGGCGAAGATGCGAAAGATATCCACCATTCTACTAGCGGTATGGGCCCTGACGTGGGGGTCGGCGATGGCCGCAGAAGTCAACTACTATGACCTGCTCTCTACCGACCGTGTTGGAGCCAGAGATTTCGTTAGCAGGCACTCCAACTGGGATGGCCGAGGCACAGTGGTGGCGGTCCTCGATACTGGCGTGGACATGAGTGCTGCCGGCCTGCTCAGGACTTCCGCCGGCGAAATCAAAGTCATCGAGGCCCGGGATTTCTCTGGCCAGGGTATCGTGCACTTGCGGGCTCCGACACAGGCCAAAGAAGGGGAGGAGTTGGTTTGGAAGACTGGAAAGGGAGTCATTCGCGGGGTGGACCGACTCACTCCAGTTCCCCTCGCCAAGAGTCTGCTTGTAGGTTTCCTTGAGGAGACGCGATTCCAGAATTCTGCGGTCTCGGACATCAACGAGAATGGCAAGTCGGATGACCGTTTCGCCATAGTTGCTGGAGAGATCGAGGAAGAGGGAGTGAAGCGGTGGGTGGCCTGGGTGGATACTGATGCCGATGGGCACGTGGATGATGAGCCCATGCAGGAGGAATTTTCGCTCCATCAGAAGCACTTCTTCTTCAAGGGACAGGCCGGGCAACGGAGTGGCCAGACCATGGCCGTGGCCATCCATTTTGTTCCCCAGCGCAAGGAACTGGAGTTGCATTTCGCCGATGGTGCTCATGGCACTCATGTGGCGGGTATTGCCGCTGGTTTCGAGCTCTTCGGCAAGCGTGGGTTCAACGGCATTGCCCCGGGCGCTCAGATCATCAGCCTGAAGATTGGCAACAACACACTCTCGGGAGGTAGCACGACAACCGAGAGCATGAAACGGGCCCTCGAGTTCGCTGGCAACTACTCAAGGGAACACGAGATTCCCGTCATCGTGAACATGAGCTATGGAATCGGCAGCGAGAAGGAAGGTGAGACGGATATCGACCGGATAACCGACTCCATTCTCCAGCGCTTTCCGTTGTTGAGTGTCGCTACCAGTGCCGGCAATTCTGGTCCTGGCCTTTCCACCGTCGGCACTCCGGCCGGTGCGGACCTGGTCTTTTCTGCCGGGGCCCTGCTGACGAAAGCTAATGCCAGCAGTCTCTACTCCGCCAGGATACCGGCTGAAGCCATCTTCTACTTCTCATCCCGAGGTGGCGAACTGGGCAAGCCCGATGGCCTTGCGCCAGGCTGCGCAGCCTCTGCCGTTCCGCCCTGGGAGAACTGGGTCATCATGCGCGGCACGAGCATGGCATCGCCGCAGATCGCCGGCTGCCTCTC
The DNA here is from genome assembly GCA_937884235.1 of uncultured Pseudomonadota bacterium. Taxonomy (GTDB): domain Bacteria; phylum Myxococcota_A; class UBA9042; order CAIXZC01; family CAIXZC01; genus CALGBT01. Next base: position 2,746 of record CALGBT010000168.1, on the reverse strand, counting down.
ATTGCTGGCCAGCGCCGCCGTTCAAGGCCCGAAGGCGCTGCCTGTGCAGGGAACATTGCTGGCCCGAGCACTACGCAACAGCGGTGTGCCTCTGCCCGGGTACTCCCTGGCAGACCAAGGGGCTGGCGTTGTCAATGTCCCGGCTGCCTGGGAGTCCTACCAGTCATTGGTGAAGCGCACTCAGCGTGATCTCGTCCTTGGCTTCAAGGTTCAGGGGGATTGCCCCAGTTGTCCTGATGGGAGAGCCCGCACGGCCTTCTTCCGTGCCGGCACCTATCTCCCGGCGAAACCGGATGCGGTGTCCTTTTCAATCTTTCCGCTCTTCGCTGAGGGGGGCGATAGCAAAGAGAAGGATGCTTATTTTGAGGCCTTCGATTTCACCGTAGAAGGGGGGGATTGGCTGGAGCCGACGTCGAAGTCCATCTTCTTTCGCGGCACCGGGAGCTCGGATGTCGACTTGCTGCTGAATCCTGAGGCCCTGAAGGAGCCGGGTATCTACGATAGCCTCGTTAGAGCCACCCCCCGAGAAACCGGGAAGGGCCGCAAGAACGGAATGTTCGAACTTTGGGCAACGGTCATAGTGCCCTACGTCTTCGACGTCTCCAGCGGCTTCTCCAGGCGCTGGGAGAAGGTGGCGCAGGAACCTGGGGGCATCAGCCGTTACTTCCTGCGAGTGCCCGAGGGTGCGGCGTCGCTGCGGGTCATGCTGTCACCTGTGGATGGCCGCTATACCAGCTCGCGACTGACTCTGTTCAACCCTGAGGGACAGGAGTTCTCGACAGCGGAACCCTTCGCCGACTCAACGCGGAAGAAGAGTGCGTCGGCGTTGATCGCCAAAGAGAAGCTCATGCCCGGTGTCTGGGAAGTGGTCGTGATGACTCACTACGTGGCGCGGGGGAAGTCCTACTACGATCTGGAAGTAGAGTTTTCCGGCTTCCATTATGAGGCTGCGGAGGAGATCCTCTACAACATCGGCAGTCCACCCCGGTCAGTTTTCAGCGTGAGGTCGCTCTTCGACCATGCCTTTGAGGGGCGCGGAAGAGGAGGCATCTACGGCATCTATCGCAGTGACGAGAAGAGTACCAAGGGTGACCGCATTGTTTTCAACGTCACCATGGACAAGGACGTGGCTAGCGTCAAGTTGAAGCTGCAGATGGACCGCGATACCTACTCCCGGTTCACTGACTGTGCTGTAACCGTAGCTGACGATAGCGGCAGTGCCGTCGTGCGGGGAGGGTTCTCTACCCGTACCACCACGCTGGAGTTCGACAATCCCACGGTCGGCTCGGGACGCACCACTTACTCTGTGGAAATCCTGGGTGGCCTTGCTGAGCGGAGCGAGGAACCGTGGACGGTGAATGTAGAAGAGTTCTATCAGCGCTCTCTCTCCATCCCTGCCAAGATCTGGTGTGACGGATTCTCCATCTTCACGCTCTATCCCAATCGAGACTACGCCTGCGAATTTGAGTTGGGCGGGCAGCCCACCATTGCGCCGGCCGGCTTCGTTTACTATGGGGAGATCCAGATGTACAACAACCGCACCCGGCGCAACGACCTCATCATCCCGCTGCGCTTGCGAGTGAGCGAGTAGTGGAAGGATCGCGACGCCTCGTTGTCGGCACGGGAAACACCGGGAAGATACTTGAGATCTCCGCATACCTGTCGCCAGCCGGTATCACGCCGGTTCCAGTGGGGGACTTGATCCCAGACTTCGCCCCCGTGGAGGATGGCGACTCGTTTCTGGCCAACGCCCGTATCAAGGCTGCCGCTGCGGTGGCAGCCACAGGGCTGCCTTCGTTTGCTGATGATTCGGGTCTGTGCGTCGTCGGGCTGGGCCTGGAGCCAGGCATCCGCTCGGCCAGATATGCCGGCCCGGGCAAGAGTGATCGGCAGCGCATGGAGTTCCTCCTTTCGGAGATGGCCGAATTTGCTGATGATGCCAGAAGAGCCTATTTCGCTTGCGCTCTTTGCGCCTACGTCCCATTGGCGTGGTTGAGTGACCAGGGCCTCCGAGTAGCGACGCCATGCCGCTGGCCCGACCTGGCAGAGGTCACCACCGAAGGTCGACTCGAGGGCCGAATCGGCACCGCTGGCAGGGGCGACGGCGGTTTCGGCTATGACCCTGTCTTTTTCCCCGACGGCGATGGGGACCGCAGCCTCGCACAGTATTCTTTGACCGAGAAGAACCTGATTTCCCATCGCGGGCGTGCGCTGGCACACTTCCGGAGCCTGCTGCAAACTTGAATCAGAACGAAGGCGACATGTGATCGGGGCTAATCGGGGCCGGGGACGACCCCATCTTCCGCACCCGGTTCGTCGAGTGAATCGATGGCCGCGTTGGTGGCATCACCAGTCTTGGTCAACCGCTTGACCTCGGCCGACGTGAGATCTTCGGCAAGTTCTACAGGCAGTCGATTCTCCCAATAGGCCAGGTCATACTTGTAGATGTCGATGTAGAAGTGAACCCATCCTTCCTCGTCGGCCCCCACGGAAATGTACTCGACAAAGATAGGAATGGGGGTCTTGAGCTTGATGTAGTACTCCTTCTCCTTTTCAAGGATCTCCTTAACGTCATCCTCGGTCATCTGGTTGAAGCGCTCAAGTACGTGGCGAGCCAGGTCCAGAGGTTTATCCAGGCGCATGCAGCCGTGGGAGTAGGCGCGGATCGGGCGCTCGAAAAGCGGCTTGGCCGGAGTGTCATGTAGATAAACATGATGCTCGTTGGGGAAAAGGAACTTCACCAGCC
>CALGBT010000167.1 GCA_937884235.1 uncultured Pseudomonadota bacterium | reverse complement strand
CTCCCCGGAACAGGCGCCAAACTCATTGCCCACTTTGCAGGAAGTCTGGGCCCCGAGGACCACCGAAAGAGGCGAGCAATCGCAGATTCCCGAAGCTTTGCGACAGCCATCCACTGCATTGCCGTCAACATCGAACCAGGATTCACACTGGTAACCCTTGGTACAATCATCGTCGCTGGAACAGGGCAGGGCACAGTAGGCACCTTCAACGCCATAATTCATACAGAATGAAGGACTCCCCACGAATGGGTCTACTGCCGGCTCACAATCGTCATTGGCCAGGCAAGGGCGGCAGAGAACCGCCGCATCTGGGAAGCAGACAAACATCACATCCACTCCCGACCAGGGTGCATTCAAGCAGGACCAGCCCTCGGGACAGTCGGGTGCGCAGTCTTCCGTGCACATTCCCAATCCATCCTGGGAAATGCAGAGACCGGACTCACACTGGCCATCCGCAAAACATGGGTCTCCCGTGGCCCCCTTCTCGGGGCAGCAGTTGTCTTCTTCCTGGACGTCACTGATTTCCCCGGAAACATCCGGCAGTATGACAAGGTCAACGGGCACCACAACATCAACTTCGGGACCGGCCGCATCTTCCTCACCGCGACCATCACGACCGGCAATATCAAGGCTATCCTCGGGGCCACCGTCGGTCACGGCATCAACGCCCGTCAACCCCACGGTCCCGCCGCCACACCCAGACAGCACTACAATGAGAGCAACACACCCAACCAGACCGGTCCGCATGGGAACAACCTCCACCTCGAAGAGTAAATACGCCTGGGAGAGTACGCACAACCACCCGCACACGCAACCCTACCACTCCACCGGTTCCAGACAATGCTCACCAACCGAGTCCTCCCAGTCAGTGCGCGACGGCAGGAGTACCTTGACCCGCAATTCGGTTTCAGTCAGAACCCCCTCCAGTCGGTAGATGTCATCACCATCAACGGCGTCCAACTCGACATCATAGGGGTAGTCATAAGGGGAATCATCGTAGTTGCTGCCCAGCACGACGCGGCCAGTGACTGTCAGCGTCCGGGCGAACGGACCGCCCTCAACCGTACCCGTCACATGGGCAACCACCTCCATGGGGCAGCCGCCACAGCCAACGCTGGATTCGGCCCCGCGGTGGGGCTCACCCTGCCCTTTGCCACGCACCACGTGCTCGACATCACAGCCTGAATTGGAGAAGCTCTCGGAGACCGCTTCGTCCTCCTCCAGCGCTAACACCAGCCCCTCCTCTTCCGCCGGCAGCCAGCAGCGGCCGATGGTCTCCATGGCCAGGTCATCTTCCGCCGGGCCATACTCCGGAGCCTCGCCCCCCCCACACGTCAGCGGTATCAGTAGAGTTAGCCAGAGCAGTGAACGAAAAGCACGGATAGCAGTCGGCATGAAACCTCCCAGGATGGGGCGTAGCCAGCGTAATTGTGCGGGGTCGCCTGAGTCAAGAGGACAATGTTACTGAGCAGGCCAGGCCCCGGGTTCATCCCCCATTTGTAGCTCCAGCCAGCCCCCTCGCACGATCTCGTCGTGGGCTAGCCAGGTGCGGTCCAGGGGCTCCCCATTCAGGGTCGCTGACTGGATATAGATGTTCGTGGAGGACCGACCCACAGCCTCAACAATGAAGGCCTCTCCCCCGTGGTGAATCTCGCTCAGCCGCAGCGTCACACGCTCAAAAAGCGGAGTGGTGAGCTGGTAGCGCCCGCTGGCCGGGGCCACCGGGTAGAACCCCATCGCCCCAAAGAGATACCAGGCTGAAGTGCTCCCCGCATCGTCATTGCCCGGCAGCCCCTTGGGCCCGAGGCCGAATTCGGACTGCAACAGCCCAGATACCAGTTCCTGAGTTCGCCAGGACTGGCCGACGAAGTTGTAAAGATAGGGAACGTGAAAATCGGGCTGATTGTCAGAGGTGTAGTGGTCCCCATCGAAAAACTCATCGAGCCGGCTGGCAAAGGTCTGGGGGCCACCCATCAACTCGATGAGGCCCTGCACGTCATGGGGCACGAACCAAAGATACTTCCAGGCATCGGCTTCGCAGAATCCGTCTTCAGAGAGCGGGTCAAAGGGCGTCAACCAGCTGCCATTCTTCATCCGCGGCCGCAAAAAGCCGCTCTCTTCATCCCAGTGGTTGACATAATTGCCGGCTCGCTTGGTGAACGCTGCGGCATCCCCCACATGACCCAACTTTTCTGCCACCTGCGCCAGACACCAGTCGTCAAAAGCGTACTCCAGGGTCATAGAGACACTCTGCGTCTCATCACATTCCTGGGAAATGTACCCCTTTGAACGATACTCTGCGGGGGTTCCGAGATTCACATAGCCACACATCCCCGGCCAGTCCTTGGGGTCGATGGAGTCTTCCGTCTGGCTCTTCTTCATGGCCGTAAAGGCCTTCGCAACATCAAACCCATCAAGCCCCTTCATAATGAAGTCCGCCAGCACGGGCAACGCGTGATTGCCGATCATCATGCGCGAGTATCCGGTGGCCTGCCAGGGGCACTTCGGCAACCAGCCGCCCTGGTCATAGATGCGCAGAAAAGAACTGGCCACATCGGCGCACATCTCCGGCTCCACCAGAGTGCGCAGCGGATGGGAGGTGCGAAACGTATCCCATAGACACCAGTCATCGGCGTAAAATCTGCTGCCGTCCAGTTCGACCACTTGCCCCGGCCCACCCGGTCCAACCCATGCCCGGCCCCCTTCGGAGTAATCCACCGGCTCGAACATCGTACGGTAGAGGGCAGAGTAAAAGACCTCACGGTCCGCCTCGGACCCATCAACAATGATCTGGTTGAGAGCCACGTTCCAGAGATTCTCAGCTTGGGCCACCACTGCGTCAAAGCCCCACCCCGGAATCTCTGCTTCCAAATTGGCAGTAGCCTGCTCCGGGGAAATAAACGAGAGCCCGATCTTGAAAAGAACCGGAGCATCAGGCCCCGCGGTGAAGCCGGCAATGGCCCCCGCTACTTCCCCTTGCGCCGTCAGGCCGTCAGCTGTGAAACCCGCCTCGGTCCAGACATCGTGGTAAGCATACGGCTCACTGAACTCGCCTTGAAAGTAGATGGTTCGAACCCCGGTAACACCCCAGTCATCCACCAGCCAGTTGGCATAGAGCGGAAAGACATGGTAGGTCGCTTCCCCGGAAAGGCGGTCCGGAGGCTCGAAGGTGACCTTGGCGGCCACACACTTGCCGCCGGTGTGGGACAGGTCCAGTCGAATCTCCGCCTCCGCACTGGCCGGAAAAGTATAACGGTGGAGCCCCACAAGTTGCGTCGCCGTCAGCTCCGCGACCACGTCATAGTCCTCTAGCGTCACCCCGTAGTACCCCGGGCGAGCCGTCTCCGTCCCATGGTCGAAGGCACTGGAGAAATCGCCCTCTACGTCACCTCGCCGCCCGGTCACCGGGGTCACCAGCAGTTGGTTGTACCCGTATCCCGACCCTCCCGGACCCTGCAAATGCGTATGGCTGAAGCCGAAAAGACGCCCATCTTCGTCCCACTCATACTCCATCAGACCAGGCTCCTTTACCGAATCTGGCGAGAGCTTCACAACGCCGTGGGGAACCTGGGCACCAGGCACCGAGTTCCCGGAGCCGTCCGTACCAATCATCGGGTCCACGAGTTGAATCAGCTCCCGGTAGTCCGGGGCTGGCGGGCCCACCCAGATGGCCACATCGGCAGAGACCTCCGACACCGTCGTATCAATCAGGATGTCAGGACTGGAGACGACATCATCACCAGTGCAGGAAACCCCGAAGAGCGCTGCCACAACGAAGACATTCAGTCGCATCACCCACCTCCATCGCCATCTTAGCAGAGCAGACGGCGCAAAAGAACCGTTGATGCTCCCCGGGCGGCAACGTATGCTCCGCGAGTGAAGAGGCTTCAATTGACGGCCATACCCTGGAGCGTCGACGGCCCCGACAACCTGTTGGCAGAAGCGCATGAAGACCGCCACCACTGGTTCAGCTCTACTTGTCGCCGTCGCCGCCATCTCCCTGGCCGCCACCTTCTTCAAACTTGCAGCCCCCACCCATCCCCTGGCCATGGCCGCCATTCGCCTGGCAATTGCCGGGGTTGCGCTCCTGCCCTGGGGTATCGCTGCCTATCGAAATGGCACTCTGCGCGGGTCCCGTTTGCGCGGCGCAGTCTTGGCCGGTATCGCGTACGGAGTCCATTTCGGCGCCTGGGTATCCTCTCTGACACTCACCTCCGTAGCAGCGTCCGTGACTCTCGTCACTACCACTCCGTTGCTCCTCGCAGTCGTCAGCCTCGCCACCGGAAGAGACCGCCCTACCCGGCGTCTCTGGGCCGCCCTGGCCGTGGCCGCCCTCGGTGTTGCGTTGATCGGCGGCACCGATAGCATGGCCCCCACTGGCGCTCTGCTCGGTGATCTACTCGCCTTCCTCGGAGCTGCCGCTATCGCCGTCTACTTCCTCATCAGCCGAGCCCAGGGCGATCGTCTCCCCATCGCAGGCTACTCCTCTGTCGCCTGCCTCGTGGGCGCGGCACTGCTCTTCGCAGCGGGGTTCGTCGCGGGCATCGACATGGCGCCGGCCTCGTCCACCTCACTCTTCTACATCGCACTGTCCGCCCTCATCCCGCAGCTCATCGGCCACACCCTGCTCACCTGGTCGCTGCGCCACGCCAGCCCGACCCAGGTTGCCATGGCCGTGGTCGGCGAACCCGCAGGTGCCACCTTCGTCGCCTGGCTCTGGCTTGACGAAAGCGTGCCGCTGCTCATCGCCCTTGGCTGCATCATCACCCTCGCCGCAGTTGTCGCCGCCACTGTGCGACGTCCGCAGGCGCAGTCCTGACCAGTTTCTTGGGCAGCGGTCCCCACACTCGGTAATGTCATCCCGAACGGCGGCTCGCCGACGGAGGGATCTCTGGGTGGCTTGGAAGTGCCGCAGAAGAGACCGGGTGG
>CALGBT010000166.1 GCA_937884235.1 uncultured Pseudomonadota bacterium | reverse complement strand
TCTACTCTAAACTACTTCACCCAGGTGTCTCACTCTTTATTGGCAGAGAGGGTGGCCCCTGGCGGGCGTTGACGGCGAGGACCGGCAGGTGATAGGCTTTACCCATCCGCTTCCACGTGCGGACGAACGATCGTCCCGGGGCAACTTGATGGATAATTGGGTCAAGCACTTTACAGTTGGCGCGGCAGCAACGCTTGCCTTAGCCCTGATCGACGTGATGACCACGGAATGGCTGTATGGTGGCTTGCTGGGGACCGCTGGACAGGCAATCATTTTTCTTGTGCTGGCGCTTGGCGCGCTTGCTACTTTGCTGCTGCCACTGGCCATTCTCCTGGCAATTGGGGGCCGGTTTCTGACTCCTCGTCCCCTCCTTGCAGTCGGCGGAGCAGCACTTCTGCTCGGCCTTCTCACCCTCTTGCTCAATGTCGGACTGTGGGAGGAACATCCACTTTTCACCGTCGGGCTGGTGATCGCGGGAGGCGTCTATGGAGCAGGGCTTGTTAGGCTGGAGCGAGGGCCCAGTCTGCTCTTCTGGGGGGTGCTCCCCGCCAGTGCGGTCGCTCTCTTCCTTGTCGACGCAACACAACTGCGAGGCCTGTACGTGGCGCAGCATCTCACGGTTGGGGCTTTCTGCTGGTTGGCTATGGCAGTCCTTTTCCGGCGGCTCTTCAGTTCCGCAAGTGCGATACCTTCGGTGCTGGCAGCAGCTTTGACTGTGCCGGTTCTGCTAGCGACCGCGGTCTTCTGGAGTGCCCCTGGAGATGCTATCGGAGAAAACCTTCGCTACGCTCTCCACAATGGGTCAACAACCACCAGAAATGCCCTTCAGTTGTTGGCGTTTGTCAGTGATTGGGATGGGGACGGATACCCGGTTCTCATGGGCCGCGGGGACTGCGAGCCATGGAACGACGCGGCACATCCGGGAGCAGCAGAAATTGTCGGTGACGGCATCGACCAGAATTGCCTGGCGGGGGATCCCACGCTGAAGGCCGTGGCTGACTATCGGCAATGGGCACAGCCTCTCGCTACCGCCGATCTTCCAACCATGGCCAATGTGATTTTCATTACCGTTGATGCCCTGCGCTTCGACCGGGTCGCCGGACCCAACGCAGATCCGGTCCTGGCGGACATCGCCGCCGATGGCATCTTCTTCGGGAAGGCATACTGCCTGTATCCTGGCACCATTCCGTCTCTCTATGGCATGGCAGTGTCAGATTACCCTTCCGCCATACCATACACGCCCTTCCAGAGCTTCGAGTTCCCTTCCGGGGATACCCGGACGACGCTCTTCCAAGTCCTTGCAGAGTCGAGTATCCGGCAGTTCGCTGCCGTCTATCACATGATGCTTTCACCTCGATTCGGTATTACCCGAGGACTGGACCAGGTCTGGTCTCCGGCGGATTCAGCGGAAGGCATTTCCGCTCGTAGAACCACCGCAGAGGGCCTGGCATTTCTCGACCGGGTGGGTGACGAACGGTTCTTCTTGTGGCTGCACTACTTCGACCCGCATGCCCCCTACGAAGTCCTTGAGGGTGAAGCCAGTGGCTCTGGAGCGATGGGTCGCTACGATGCAGAGGTGGCCCGTTCCGCTCTGGAAGTCGAACGGTTCCTGGGAGAGGTTGCGATCCGAGGCTTGTCGCCACGCACAGCAATCATCCTCGCCGCGGACCATGGCGAGGAATTTGGTGACCACGGGGCAACGCATCACGGGCAGGCGTTGTACGAGGAGTCGACACACGTTCCCCTCATCTTGCTGCTGCCTTCGGGCGATTCGAAGGTTATCTCGACCCCGGTATCCCTGCTGGACCTGGCCCCGACGATCCTCGACCTGTACGGTCTGGAATCGGCCACGCCCAGCGCCTGGAAAGGTCGCACCCTGGCCCCCCATGTCGTTGGTGAGTCGGTGCCCCGCCCATTCCCGGTCTACCTGGAAGCCTTTCGACCGGGGGGAGAACAGCGGTCCTACGGAGTGGTCGTGGGAGACCATAAGCTCCTCTACCGGCCAGCATTGGAATTGTTTGAGTTCTATGACCTGGCCAGCGACCCTGATGAAAGAAGAAACCTGTCTTTGTACGACTCCGGTGAAGCCATTGAAGGGACGCTGCGGGCGCTACTTGACCTGCATTTGGCGACGGACTACTGAGCCCCTGACTATGGTTTGACAACCGACTGTTCGATGCGGATCCGTAGCCACAGACTCTCCCCAACCTTTTCGTTGGCAAAGGTCAGAGAGCATCCTTTCAGAGATCGATTGGAGTGCTCTTGCCGGCCAAGAAACACTTCGAGCTCGGGTGTGCTGCCGGCAACTGCGGCCGTGGCTGGGGCTGCCGACGTTTCTGCGGTTTTGACTACTTGTGCACCATCACCTTGATAGTGCCATACATCATCGACCACCTTCTGCAACCCTTCATCAGCAGCATCGCAGGCGAGGTCGGCGACGAAGCTCTTGACGATGTCGCGGGCAAATTGGTTGGGGCTGTCGGCCGCCCCGATCCACTCTCTGGACACGGAAAGTTGCGCTGAGACGGTGTGCATGGATTGGTTC
>CALGBT010000165.1 GCA_937884235.1 uncultured Pseudomonadota bacterium | reverse complement strand
GGGCGGAATCCCCTTTACCGTCAAGGCCTACGATATTCCGGCCAATGTCTTTGACGATTCCATGGTGGCCATTGAGGCGGAAACGGAGCGGCTCGAGACCATCTTCTCCGGCTACCGAGAAGATAGCGAAATATCTATCATCAATCACGCGGGGTCCGGCAAGGCTTCAGCGGAGTTGGTGCGGCTGGTGCGGCTGGCCTCTCGTATTTCCGCCGAGACCAACGGTGCCTTTGATATTACGGTGGGTCCCCTGGTTGCCCTTTGGAAGTTCGGGGAGCAGGAGAACAGGTTTCCCAGCGACGATGAATTGCAGCAGCGCACCGAAATGGTCGATTGGCGGCAAGTTGCGACTTCGAGTCGGGGCACCATTTCCTTGAAGCGCACCAACATGTCCATTGATCTTGGTGGCATCGCCAAGGGGGCCATCGCAGATTCTGCGGCGCAGTACTTGAAGGCCCAGGGCATCAAGCGAGGTATCGTTGATGCAGGTGGTGACCTGGTGCTCTTCAATTCGGTGGGGGAGGAACCCTTCAAGGTAGGGTTGCGCAATCCGGATAGTCCTGACCAACACTTCGCAGTCATCGAATTGGATTCCGGGGCGGTGGTGACCTCAGGATGTTACGAGCGCTTCATCGAGATTCAGGACAAGCGGGTATGTCATATTCTTGACCCTCGCACGGGCAAGCCTGCCGACGGGCTCCTTTCCGTGACCATCGTTGCCGAAGAGGCTGCTTCTGCCGATGCCTTGGCGACGGGAGTGTTGGTGTTAGGGCGAGAGGGAGGGCAGGCCGTTATCAACAGCCTCCCAGGGGTCGAGGGCGTGCTCATCTGGAAGGGCGCAAAGGGCCTTGAATGGTGGATATCAGCGGGTCTTCAGGGCAAAGTCAGACTGCAGTAGATTTCCGTCAAATCAATTGCATCGACGTCTTCTCAGGATGGCGACCAGGAACAGCATAGCAAGGAACAAAGCGGGAGTGGCAGGGGCCGAGCCGGCCTGGGAGCAGCCGCTGCTCTTGCCGGATGGGGCATCGTCCTCAATAATGGGGTTGAAGGTGTTGCCGGACCCGTCAGATGCCGGGGACACTACATCTGCATCGATGCCGTCAGCTACTACCGGACCCGAGACGCATTCACCCAATTGACAACTGGTCTCCCCCTCGCATTCTCCGCAGGTTCCACCGCAGCCATCATTGCCGCAGACTTTTCCTTTGCACTGAGCCAGGCAGGTGTCGCCAAGACAGTCGCCGAGGGCATCGCTACAGGCATCGTCAAGGGCGAACTGCTCACAGTCGGGCTCGACGCTGTCAGTGCACTCTGCGTCCACGCAGTTATAGAGTGCCTGGAGCGATTTCTGCGCGGCAATTGTGCCGTTGGCGCGACAGGCGCCGGAGCAAAGATCGTCTCCAGCCGTGCACCCCTGCATGCAAATCAGCACATCATCGCAGGCAGATTCGCCGTGGGCACATTCCAGGAACTCCGCCTCACAAGCCGAAGATGCCGTGTTCTTGCACGTCGAATCACCGGCCGGGCAATCGTAGTAGCCGTTGCCATCGAGGCAGTCGATGAAGGTGGTCCAGGTGACCAGGGCCTCCTTGCTGCCGCCATCGAAGCAGGCCTGTACACAAGTTGCACTATCGGCCCCGGGGGGGCAGGCGATGATACAGAGGTACATGTCGAGGCAACTGGAATCGCCGGCAAAGCACTCATAGTACTCGTCAGCGCACTCCTTGGCAGTGCTGTCAAGGCAGGTGTCGTCGTTGGCCGGGCAATCATAGTAACCTGCCTCAACCAGGCAGGTGTTGAGGGTCGTGTAGGTGATTTGGCCTTCGATGGTGGCCGAAGTGACGCAATTCTGGAGGCATGACTGGTCCCCCTCCGGGCAGAGGTCGAAGCACTCGTAGATGCAGACGCAATCGCATGACGACGGTATCTTGCACTGCCCGCCG
>CALGBT010000164.1 GCA_937884235.1 uncultured Pseudomonadota bacterium | reverse complement strand
TGTGATTGCCCACGATGAGCGACCCATCGCCGGCGTCAAAGCACCGCCTCCAGAATCACCGCGCCTGGGATATGGCTGCGACTGACCCCCTCGGTCCCCCCGGGGCTCGGTCCCCCCGGGGAACAAGCGGTAGGCAAGGCCGAGCATGGTAAGAATGGGTGGGATGTGGCGCAGATTCTGGTTGACGGAGTGTTTGGGGCCCCGCCAATGCAGTTCGGGAGGGGGCCTGCGTTAATGAGGAGCATATGTACCGCACCGGGAAGTCGGATGCTCCTACAAACCACGCTCCTCAAACGCCGCCTACGACTCCCCGTTGGCGCCCGCTGCAGCATCCACGCAAGCTTCCGTCTTCTGCACACTCTCTGCGCTCGATGGCACGAAGATTGCTCCTTCCTGCTGACGAACCCCACGGAGGTGAACGATGAAACGAGCCTGCACGAAGACGATTGTGGCCGGCGCCCTGGCGCTCGCTCTACCAGCCTGTGCTCCGGAGGGGCGGCAGGAATGCTACAGCTACCATGAGTGCAGCGCAGGCGAAGTCTGCGTAAACAGCCCCAGCCATCCGGGATACAAAAGCTGCCACCCGCCGAGCAGACTTGGTGAGCCCTGTGACTCAGCCGAGGATTGCGTCGGCAGCCTCGTCTGCTCCGCCGACGAAGCAGTCTGCATGGACCCGCTGCCCGAAGGGGCGGAGTGCCTGGCAGGCGAGTGCGAGACTGGCCTCGAGTGCGCCTGGCCCTTTGCCTGTGAAGCGCATGGCTCGTGTGCCGGCCTGGGCATCACGGGCACCTGCCTGGTCCCGGGTGCAGAAGGCACCCATTGCTACCGAGACTACCGCGGATTCGACGACTGCGACGGCGACCTGGTCTGCGGTTCAGAGAGCGTCTGCCGCGTCCTTGGAGAGGAGGGTGAGCCATGCGGGGCGAACCGCGACTGCGCATCCGAATTGGCGTGCCTGTGGCCCTCAGACCCCCAGCTGACCTGCCTGCCGAAGGCCGCCGAGGGAGAGGCGTGTGGCCTGCAGTTCCAGGCCCCTCCTTGCCTCGACGACCTCCGCTGCAACGTCGGCCTCGAACCGGCGACCTGTGCGCCCCCTCAGCCTGAGGGCCGGCCGTGCAACGTCAGCGCGGACTGCGCCGACAGCCTGCTTTGCGTACGGCTGCCAGAGAGTGCGTCTTGCCAGCTGCCCGGCGAAGAGGGCGCACCGTGTAGCGAAAACAGCCACTGCGCCGCCACATTGGAGTGCAACCCCTACGAAGAACCCTGGGCCTGTCGCGGCCCCGGGCTGGAAGGAGACCAGTGCGGATTCTATCGGGAATGCTCGGCCTCGCTGACCTGCAACACTGGCTACGAACCGTTCTCCTGCCGAGAGCCCGGCGGCGAAGGCGCACCCTGCGGCTGGGCTGACGACTGCCTACCTGGTCTCCGCTGTGTCGCCGCCGGTGACACTGGCTTCTGCCTGCCGCTGGCCGGCGCGGGCGAGGATTGTGCCTGGCCCCAGGACTGTGCTGACGGCCTCTTCTGCTACGCGGTGACTGGAACATGTCATCCCGGCACGCAATTCCCGTACTGCCACCTCAACAAGGAGTGCACCAAAGGCCAGGTCTGCAACTGGGCCTTCGACACCTGCACTCCGCTTGGGCGGGCCGGCGGGCCATGCGCCTACTACAATGAGTGCCAGGATGGCCTCTTCTGCGATTGCCCGCAAGAGCATGTACCTGGCCACTGCTGGCCGCTCCCCGGGGAGTGGGAGCCTTGCGCCGCGGTGTCCTGCGGAGATGGCTGGAAGCTCGCGTGCGCCGACGGGACCGACTGTCATGCACTCGGCTATGCGGAAGTCTGCGTGCCCCGCCCCGGCCCTGGGGAGCCATGTGACGAGCTGGGTCTGTGCGGACTGGAACTAGTCTGCAACGAGGCCTTCGACCCGCCCGAGTGCCGCCCCCCGGGGCTGCCCGATGACCTCTGCGCAAGGAGCGCCGACTGTGCGTTCCCCTTCCAATGCCTCGAGGCTGCGGAGTGCCAGGCACTGCCAGGGTCTGGCGCACCATGCACCACAGACTCGTCTTGCCCCGAGGGCCTCTTTTGCAACACCGAATTCACGCCCGACGCCTGCCTGCCGCCGGGCCCAGCTGGCACGCCCTGCGCCCAACACGAGGCCTGTCTCTCGGGCCTCTGCATGAACACAACCTACTACGACACCGAGAGCCAGTTCACCTGCCTGTGACCATCGGCACCCCTTCTGCCCGCGTTGGCACCGCCTTCCAGCGGACGCCCCCTACCCTGCAGCGACCTGGCCGATGGCGAGTATAAAGCTGAGGGGAGGCTGTGAGAGGCTGTGAGGGGATCAGAGGCTGTGAGGGGACGGGGCGTCCGTTGTTGCTGACGATACCGCTGCGATTCACGGCACTTGTGGCGCGCTCCGCCGACCCCAGTCGTCAATCATGTCTCCACGGGTTTCGTTGACTGCATGCCCTGCCTGGGGGGGCTGCACGGCGGACCTTGTATGTCGTCAAATACGGACAGTTCGGACAGGACTTGTCGGAACGAAAAGCTACTAGCTGGCACAAGATGACATCGGGTTTCAGGAAAGTGCTTGTTGAACGCGGTCTTCCTGCAGTAGCCTGAACATCTTGAAGCGACACCCGGGTCAACAGTTGCAGCAACTGTGACGCCCGGCCTCTATTCGTATCTTTTTACAGTCATCAAGCAGGGAGCACAACGTGGCAGGTAAAGAAGGCAGCGGAAACAAGAAGAGCAACTCTGGTAGGGACGGTGGCAAAAAGAAGACGGGCCGGACCGTGCGACGCAAGGCACCTTTGAAGCTCAAGCAATTCGAGCGTGAAGTATGCGTACGGCTGCTAACTATCGAGGACTTTGACGACCTGGTGACTCTGCAGACGGCCTGCTTTCCCACCATGCAGCCGTGGAACAAAGCGCAGATTGAGAGCCAGTTACAGGTTTTCCCCGAGGGGCAGATCTGCCTAGACTACAAGGGTAGCCTGGTGGCTTCTTCATCCAGCCTCATAGTGGATTTCTCCGAGTACGCTGACTGGCATGACTGGAAGGTGATCGCGGACAACGGCTTCATCCGGAATCACGACCCGGAGGGGGACACACTGTATGGCATTGAGATAATGGTGCATCCGGATTTCCGTGGCATGAGGCTTTCGCGTCGGCTCTACGAGGAGCGCAAGGAGGTTGCCCGCAAGTACAATCTTCAGCGCATCATGATCGGAGGTCGGATCCCGGGCTTCGCTAGTTATGCGGACAGCATGTCGGCCCGTGAGTATGCAGAATACGTCTTGTACAAGGACATCTTCGATCCGGTGCTTACGGCCCAGTTGGCCAACGGCTTCATACTGCGCAGTCTCATCCCTGGCTATCTCAAGGAGGACGAGGAATCCCTTGGTTATGCGACGCAACTGGAGTGGACTAATCTGGACTACGGGCCAGTGGGTACGAAGCGACTCAAGTCAGTGGCCGCGGTACGGGTTTGCGCGGTGCAATGGCAGATGCGTGCGCTGAGCAGTTTTGACGACTTCACCAAAGAGGTTGAGTTCTATGCGGACGTGGCGGCGGACTACCAAAGCGATTTCCTGCTGTTTCCCGAGTTGTTCACCCTGGAATTGCTCAGTCTGGTCAAGGCCCGCGGACCGGGGCAGGCAGCTCGCCAGCTTGCGGAGTACACCTCTCAGTATTTGAATCTAATGACCGACCTTGCGGTGAAGTACCACGTGAACATCATCGGGGGCTCACAGTTCACCCTGGAGGACGACTGTCTCTACAATATCTCCTACCTG
>CALGBT010000163.1 GCA_937884235.1 uncultured Pseudomonadota bacterium | reverse complement strand
AATGCGGTACGCGTGGTGCGGACGGCGCGGTAATGCGGTACGCGTGGTGCGGACGACGGCGCCGTCATGACTGACGGCGCTGGGATGGGTCTGGGTGGTACGTGGGCGGGGCTCAGCCCCGATGTTTGTGGATCGGTGGTTGCCCTACGTAGATCGGCTCAAGATGCTCAACCGTGGTCGTCTCGCCCCTCTCGAAACGCTCCATGCAGAGACGGGCCAGGGTGCAAATATCGGGGAGATGCCAGCGGGCCTCGGCCAGCAACAGTCGGGAATGGGCAAAAAGCTCCTCGGGGGCGCTGAGGCAACTGCTGCCGACTAACGTTATGGGGCCGTTCACTCCCCCCATCAGGCGCGCCAAGCCGCCCTCGGGCGTACCCGCTTCCACAGGCAGGATGGGCTGCCGATGTCCCGCCCCGTCCGGCGCCGAGAAGAGGGCCGAATAGGCCTCGCCCTTGCGTGCATCGATGAGACAGCCGACGGGCAAATCGCCACCCACTGAGGCGGCCAGAACTGCAACGGCCGGAATCCCCAGAGCGGGCTTGTCCGTGCCGTAGGCCAAAGCCTTGATGGAGGCCATGGAAACCCGCAAACCGGTAAACGAACCCGGCCCCAGGCAAATCCCAAAACCGTCGACATCCACCAGCTTGAACCCTTGCTCAGCAAGTAGCAGGTCAATGGCTGGGAGCAAGGCCCGGGCGTGGGAAAGGGGCTGATAGGTGCTGTGCGCCGAGAGGAGACTCGAACCTCGCTGCAAAGCTACGTTCAAATATGCAGATGAGGTATCAGTCACCAGCAACAGTGGACCATCATGACGCACACTGTCACGCTTGAACCTTCCCGGTCGCCTGGTGCCTCGTAGTCCCATGAATTAGAACCAGCTGGAGATAGTGTCCCAGTTGCGGGCGATGTCGTTCTTGAAGACCACGACCATCAAGAGAAGAATGAGGGCCAGCCCCACATAGGCCGCAACCTGACGGATCTTCAGGGGCACCTCTCGTCGAGTTACCGCTTCAATGGCGAAGAAGAAGAGATGGCCGCCATCGAGGATCGGGATGGGAAAGAGGTTGATCACGCCAAGGCTGATGGAGAGCCACGCCATGAGATTGAAGAAGAAGGGCCAGCCATGCTTCTCGGTGCGGCTCGCCATATCGTAGATCAGAATCGGCCCCCCCATCTCCTTGATGGGAACCTTGCCAACAACCAGGCCACCAACACTGGCTAGAGTCACCTTGAAGGCGCCCAGAGAATCGAGCCAGGAACCCCGCAGCGCATAGTAGAGTCGAGAGTTGTTGGGGATCGGGTCGGGGATGTTGATACGAGAGTGGTTGTGTGCCCCGAAAACTACAACCTGCCGGTCCTCGTTGAACTCCCCCTTCTCCGTCTTCGAGGCCAGCGAAAACTCCGCCGACCGCTCCTGCGTACCATCGAACCAGACAATGGTATGTTCGCTCTCGACCAGTGCCGCCAGTTCCGCCTCCATGATCATCCAAAGGGGATAGCTCTTGCCGTCGACGGTAAGGATCCGGTCGCCCGGCCGAAGTCCAATGTCGGCTGCTGCGGTGTCATCATCTACCACGTGCACGACCATCTCAGCGTCCCACATCTGCAGGTCACCGGCGGCGGGGTCCAGGGTAATCTGGAGGGGGTCACCCGGCATACTGAAGAGAGCGTGCGCAATATTGCCCCGGGGGGCTTCGCGCAAAACGTCGAGGGTCACGGGGGTAGGGGACTTCTTCAGCTCACGCTCCAACTCGGCGTAGGTCTTAACCGGCTGGCCATTGAAACGGAGCACCCGGTCCCAATTGCGCAGCCCCGCGGCGTAGGCAATACCCGCCGGCGCCACACCTACCACTGGCTCCACGTAAACCTGGGTGACCTGGATGCGGCCTTCCTTCTCCACCAGATCGACATGGCGTAGAAGCACAACCTCGGCCAGTTCCGGCGTAACCTTGAAGGTCTCTTCTTCGTCACCCCGGGCAACCGTGATGTCGAGTTCCCGACCAATTGAATCGTTGACCCGAGCTTGCATCTCCCACCAATAGGAGATCTCTTCACCGTCCATCCTGGTGATAACATCGCCAGGCCGGATACCGGCCTCCCAGGCGGGCCCGCCGGGCGTGACTGCCCCGATATATGCGGGCAGCAATTCGCCATGGGTAAGGAACATAAAGAAGAAGACAAAGAACGGCAGGATCATATTGAAGACCGGTCCGGCCAGGACGATTAGAGTCCTCTTCCAGAGGGGCTTGTAGTTGAAAGCAACACTCTTCTCTTCTTCCGGCACCTCCTGCCCCGGCTCATCCCCGTGCATGCGGACGAAGCCGCCGAGAGGGATGGCCGCAATCTTGTATTCAGTGTCCCCCCATTTCTTCTTGATAAGCGCCGGGCCAAAGCCGATGGAGAAAGTAATGACCCGAACTCCCGATGCTTTGGCTAGTAGGAAGTGGCCCAATTCATGGACGAAGATGAGGCCCCCAAGGAGCAAGACGAAGTACAACGCGGACATAGGCCCTCCTGATGCCGCTGTATAATAGGCATGAGATTCTGGCAGGGCAAACCATTTTTCCTGGCCGACAGTGGTGCGACTACGCGTACGCGGGACTATAACGAGCGTTAATTTGTTATCCAGAGCAGCCCGGCTACACTGCGGAGGGGAGGACTGTGCCTTGAAGGGAAGGAACAATCAAAACAAGTGGGTGGACGATTCGCCGCGGCTGGTACCGACGCTGATGGTGGTGGACGACGATGACTCGAATCTTGAGAGCCTGCAAGGCGTCTTCGCCCGGGAAGGATAC
Organism: uncultured Pseudomonadota bacterium; assembly: GCA_937884235.1. GTDB lineage: Bacteria > Myxococcota_A > UBA9042 > CAIXZC01 > CAIXZC01 > CALGBT01. The sequence continues at coordinate 1,004 of CALGBT010000163.1, read as the reverse complement.
AAGATTTTGCTGGCACCGGGCGGCCGGGAGGCCCTGGAGTTGGTGCGCAAGGAGCGGGTCGACGTGGTGCTCACCGACCTGATGATGCCCGATATGGACGGCCTGGACGTACTGCGCTCGGTGAAGACTGTCTCGCCGGAGACGGAGGTCATCCTGATGACCGCTTACGGCACCGTAGCTCGGGCCGTGGAGGCCATGAAGGAGGGTGCCTGGGACTTTGTCACCAAGCCCTTCAAGAAGATCCAGATCATCAAGGGGGTCCGGCGCGCCATGGAGAAGCAGGTGTTGCTGCTGGAGAACCGCAACCTGCGCAGTCTGCTGGAGACCACCTCGAGGAAGCAACTCATCATCGGCAACTCGCTGGTTATGCGGCAGCAACTGGACATGTTGCGGCAGGTTGCAAACAGCGAGGCTAACGTTCTGCTGCTCGGGGATTCTGGTACCGGCAAAGAGCTCTTTGCCCGGCAGTTGCATCAATGGAGCCGCCGGGCCGATCGGGTATTCATTCCCTTCAACTGTGCGGCCCTGCCACGAGAGCTGGCTGAAGCGGAGCTTTTCGGCCACGAGAAGGGAGCTTTCACCGGCGCGCACAAGGAGCGACCGGGGATCTTCAGAGAGGCCCACAACGGCACGCTATTGCTGGACGAAGTGGGGGAACTGGACCCGGCACTCCAAAGCAAGCTCCTGCGCGTGTTGCAGGAGGGAGAAGTACGTCCGGTGGGTGGCTCCCGTTCCGTTGACGTTGACGTCCGCATCGTCACCGCCAGCAATGCAGACCTGGAAGGGATGGTCCGGGATGGCACCTTTCGTGAGGACCTGTACTACCGCCTCAACGTCATCACTATGAAGTTGCCGCGGCTCACGGAGCGGTCCGACGATATTCCATTACTGGCGGATTTCTTCCTCAGCAAATACACCGAGAAGAACCGGCGGGAGATTGAGGGCATCGGCCGCGGTGCCATGGATGTGCTGACGGCACATTCCTGGCCCGGGAACGTTCGAGA
>CALGBT010000162.1 GCA_937884235.1 uncultured Pseudomonadota bacterium | reverse complement strand
TGCTCGATGTCCCGCTGGCTCCTGACCAGGCCTTTGGCGACGATGTAGTGCTGCTCATCGCCCGAAACCACAAAGCCCCCACCCTGGTTGGCGTTGTTGGCTTCAACGGCCTCGACCACGTCACGTAATGAGAGGTCATATTTGATGAGCAGGTCGGGAATTGGCTCGATATGGATCTGCTTGACGAAGCCCCCAAAGGAGTTGACCTCGTTAACCCCCTTGATGCCCTTCAATCTGGCCACAATCTCCCAATCCTGAAGCGTACGGAGATCAGTGGCATCCATGGTCGGTGCCACCAGAGCCTTGCCATCCTCCGGGCATTTGCCGGCATCGGCCGACCAGACTTCGGGATGGTCGGGGCAGGTATGGCCGACCTCCACAGTGTATTGGTAGATCTCGCCGAGTCCGGTACTGATGGGGCCCATCTCAGAATCGACCCCGGCAGGCAGTTCCTCCTTGGCATCAGCCAGTCGCTCATGGACCAGCTGCCTGGCAAAGTAGATGTCAGTGCCCTCCTCAAAGAGGATTCGCACCTGCGACAGCCCGTTCTTCGACAGGCTGCGCACCTCCGTAACCAACGGCAGTCCAGTCATGGCCAGTTCAATGGGATAGGAAATGCGACGCTCCACTTCCGAAGTGTTCAGCCCCGGCGCCTTTGAAAGCACCATCACCTGAATATTGCTCACATCCGGAAAAGCATCAATGGGCAGCGCCTGCCACGCCCAAACACCACTCCCCAGCACCGCCACCACCACCAACACACTAAGCAGCCGCTGCCGCACAAAGAATTCAATGATCTTCATGTTGACCCCGCATCACCCACGGCGCAAAGCGCCTGCGAACGGCGGCAAAGCCGCCTGCGAACGGGCGCAAAGCGCCCTGCGAACGGCGGCAAAGCCGCCTGCGAACGGGCGCAAAGCGCCCTGCTCACCGCCTCTAATGCGCGCATCCCGCCCCCATTTTCTCCCGCAGCACGTCACTCTTTAGAAAGAACGCTCCCTTCGCCGCAACTTTGTCCCCGGGCGACAGCCCACTCTCAAGCAACGCGACATCACCACTTCTCCGGGCCACCTTCACAGTGCGCCGCACCCAGTAGTTCTCTCGCCAATGGAGGAAGACGAAATCCACACCGTCATCGCTGACGACAGCAGATGTCGGGACCGAGACGATCCCACCGCCACCGGATGGCACATCGACCACGGTGTGCACGAACATATTGGGCCTGAGCAGCCCCTCTGGATTGGAAGTAACAACCCTCGCCCGCACCGTGCGCGAGTGCTCATCGGTAACTCGGTCCAGATAATCCAAGGTGCCGGTAAACACGCGCCCGGGGAAGGCATCGGTGGTGACCTGGGCAGGTAGTGGCAAGGTGCCCGTGGAGAGCTGGGCCAGGTCCTTTTCGTAGACGTGGCACCAGGTCCACAAGCTGCTCAAATCGGCCACCACGAAGAGCGGCTGCCCCTGCTCCACAACCTGGCCGGGGCCAGACATCTGGCTGAGCACCGTGCCACTGTTGGGGGCCCGTACCTCCAGCGTCGCGAAGCCATCGCTACCTCGATCCGCCAGCTTGTCGATCTCATCCTCAGAGAACCCGAAGAGCCCCAGTCGCCGATGCGAAACCTCCACTTGCGTATGACTTCCGTCCAGAGCC
>CALGBT010000161.1 GCA_937884235.1 uncultured Pseudomonadota bacterium | reverse complement strand
CGGCTCAGGCTTCGGTGCAGGCTTCGGCGCAGGCTTCGGTGCAGGCTTCGGCTCAGGCTTCGGCGCAGGCTTCGGCGCCGGCTTCGGCGCAGGCTTCGGCGCAGGCTTCGGCGCAGGCTTCGGCGCAGGCTTCGGCTCGGGCTTCGGCTCGGGCTTCGGTGCAGGCTTCGGCGCAGGCTTCGGCGCAGGCTTCGGCACACTCGGAGGCACTGGTTTCGGGGTCGGCCGGGGAGCTGGGGCGGGAGCGGGCATTGGCGCGGGCTTCGGCTCGGGCTTCGGCATGGCAACCGGCTCAGGCGGGCGGTAAGTGGGCTGCGCCGGTAGCCTGTCACTGGTGACCGGCAAATTTCCTCCGCCAACGGCAGAAGCAGGCTTGTACCAGGCCTCTGGGATACGCGGCAACCGGACAGGGACCATCTCGGTTACGAAGTTATAGGTATCGCACGCCTTCCCCATGAGCTCATGGCCATTCTTGGCCAGAGTAACGCCCAGATCCACACTATTCTCAAGCACCAGCTTTGCCAGATCAACAACGTCCTTCTTCCGCATCGTTCGCCCCACGATTGGTTGATTAGTCCCCCAAGGACGTGGGCATATTATAAAGTCAACCCCCGGGTGTCAACGGCTTTTCCCAGCTTGTCTCCTCGGCTTCAACCCGCTAGACTGTCCCGCATGAAGGCTCTCCTCTCAAAGGAAATGGTGTTCAGCCGCGGGTCTCTGGAGTTCTTGGGGAACTGCGTGGTGGCCCAAACCGCATGTTACTTCCTACGTCTCGACGGGCACGACATCATGCTTGCAGCTCGTATCCGGTCCGATTCCTCCACCCGCACTTTCGCCCGCGGCAAGCACCTCGACTTTGAGTATAGAAGTGCGGGCCCAGAACCGCTGAGTGCGCCGTCCACCGCGGTACTTGAAGGGTTCACCCTTAGACTCTTGCGCCAGGAGGCCCGCATTGCCGAAACTCTGAGGTCCCCGCCAGGTAGTCTGGAGGAAACAACGGGCATCAGCCTGATGGACTCGGCCCAGGATGAGAGCGGGGAGAGGTTCGACCTGCAGATAGCCGCAACGCAATTGCCCATCTCGGTAGTTGTTGGCCCACGCGGCAGCTACCCGCTGCCGCTCTTTCGCTGGTCTTTCCGAGTAAAAACAGAGGATAGCGTGCCCCCCGCTGTCTCTGGAGCCATTCAACATTTCCTACTGCTGGTGTGCGCCCACCGCATCCTCGAGGAGCCGTTTCAATTCAATCCTGGCATTCGCCCTATACCCGCATTGCCGCGTCGCGAGGTCTTTGCTTACTACGCCCCGGGGAAGCCCGACCATCCGGCCCCACGCCTCCCCGAGTTGCAGGCTGGAGACCGCCTGCGGATCTCTTTTGAGGTCCCGAGCCGGTGCACTCAGCGGTGCGTCTTCTGTGTTGCCTGGAGCTCTTGCCATGACCACCTGAAGCCCCTTGACCAGCAGGACCTGGAGGCCGCCGCCACGGATTTGCTTGCTGACCTCTCTGCTGCTGCCGGGACCGTAAGTGCAGACGTGGTTCTGGTGGGGCAGGACGCCCTGACCCATCCAGGCTTTCCAGCATTGGTCCGACTCTTTCGTAGCCACGAGTTGGTACAACGAATTACGGTGGTCACGCCGGGCACCGGCCTCGCTGGACCGGAGTTGGTGGCAGAACTGGCCGAGGCCGGTTTGGACGGAGTGATTCTCACCCTGCTCGGTGCCACCGCATTGCTGCATGACCGGCTTGCCGGGAGAGAGCAAGCCCACGCTGACTTTCTTCTCTCCACCATCAATTTGGCCGCAGCAGGGCTCGACTGGGAGTTGAACACCGTCGTCCTGAAGGATAATCTCGAGTCCTTTCCAGAGCTGCTCGCGTACTCATCCCGACTGGACCGCAAGGTGCGCGTCTACCTCTATACCAACGAGCCCATTGTACCCCTCACCCAGGTCGCCCTGTGCGCCCCCGACCTCGGAGAGTTTGCGGCTCTGCTGGCCAACCACCGCGGCCTGGTTGAGGCCCACGTGGAGTCAATTCACTACGCTCCTCTATGCCGGCTTCCGCGGTGGGCCTGGCACCTTTCCGGGCACGCCAGCCAGAGCCTGCCCAGCCCCGCCGTGCCGCTGCCCGATGCCTGTCAGGGTTGTGCCGCGCTGGGGACCCGATGCCCGTCAGTATCTGCGGCCTTTGTCAGCCTCTTTGGAACCGCGGGTCTGGTACACCTGGACAGTGTTGAAGAGTAGCGGCGAGAGGGGGACGGTAACCTAGAAGATAGGAAAGAATTTCCAGGTATCCTCAAAGAGCTCGCACTCACGCTGAATCATCGCCTGCGCTGCGGCAGCATCAGAATCATGGTTGTAGCCAAGCAAATGGAGGACTCCGTGAATCGTCATCAGCGCCAGCTCCCGCTGCGCCGAGCCAGTCAGAGGGCGACCATCCTCAAAGGAGTCGGGCCACTGCCGGCGAACTGTCTCCAGGGATATGACCAAATCTCCAAGAAGCTGACCGCTGGGGTCCCCGTCGGGTCCCTCCCGCATGGCGAAGGAAAGGACGTCGGTGGCGGCATCAACCTTGCGGTAATCACGGTTGATGGTCCGCATGGTGCGGTCAGAGACCAGCATTACCGTGACTTCCTGGCCCGCTTCGTCACACCGAGCCAATACTTCCGCCACCGCCCTCTGGAGTTTGCCGGTATCTATGACGATAGTGCGCTGACGGTTGATAACGGCAACGGAATCGACGTCAAGTCTAGGACTCACTGTCCTCCTCTTCGCCCACGTGAGCTTCTACCTCACGCCTGCGCAGCTCCACCGTGTCGATATCGTCGTCGGTCGTCTCCAGGTCATCCCGGCGCAAACGAACAGTCTTCTCATCGGGGCGGTCAGCCAGATATTCGGGGCGAGCGTGATACATACTCACCAGAGTCTTCACGAAGCTCTCCTCTACCTTCCTCACATCCCCGAAGGTCAGCGTTGACTCATCCAACTGCCCATCTGTTCGCCGCTTGGTTACAAGGTCGAGCACGCGCTCCGTAATGCGCTCCTCGGTATGCTGGGGAAGGGCTCGCACCGCCGCCTCAACTGAATCGGCCAGCATTACCAGCGCCGCCTCCTTGCTCTGCGGCCTCGGCCCGGGATAGCGGAAATCCTTCTCGTCGACGATCGTCCCCTCTTCCTCAGAGATGAGCCTGGCCTTGTTGTAGAAATGGAGCATCAGGCTGGTGCCGTGATGCTGCGCCGCGATGTCCTCGACCCTTCGGCCCAGACGATATTTGCGGATCATCTTGATACTAAGCTCCACATGCTTGCGCAAAATCCTGGCGCTGACATGGGGCGTCAGGTGGTCGTGGGGATTGACGCCAACGCCTTGATTTTCGGCGAAAAAGAGAGGGGAATCGCTGGCCCCGCGGGGCAACCCACTCTCGGCGGCTGCAGCCAGCTTGCCCAAATCGTGATAGTAGGCTCCCACTTTTGCCAGCAGACCATTGGCCCCGATGGCCTCCGCACCTTCTTCCACCAGAGTGGCGATCCAGAGTGAATGCTGATAGGTCCCCGGAGCCCTTCGGGAGAGTTCCTTCAGCGCCGGATGCTCAGTGCTCGAAAGCTCGATAAGCCGACTGTCGGTGGTGTAGTCCCAAAGGTGCTCGAAGAGCGGCATCAGGGAGATCAGCAGAACATATGAAACTGCCCCGGAAGCAATGGTGGCAATGAGCAACTGCACCGCATGGGGTGTAGGAACCTGCCCCCCTTCCACCAACAGGACGATAAGCCAGAAGAGGATTCCGGCGCCGGCATATGCTGTACCAGCCATGAAAGAGCTGCCCCGCCTCGTCACCTGCCGTGTCACCCAGATGCCCACCAGGGATACCACCAACATATACAGGATGTAGTACGCCGCGAAGTTACCTGAGAGCAACTCAGGGCCACTCTGGAGGACCACCAGCGAAGTGGACACAACTAGGAAGAGCAGGCCCAGAAAAGCCACTCTCGCCCCCATCAAGGCCGAAATCATCATCACTGCCAGCCCGGCCGGGCAGGCGGTTAGCATCGTCCCCTTGCTGATGGCAGGG
>CALGBT010000160.1 GCA_937884235.1 uncultured Pseudomonadota bacterium | reverse complement strand
AAGAGACCGGGATGTAGGGCGGATTGCGTGGATGCACCGCGCCCTTGCCCGTGGGTTTCCTGTCGGTATCACCTCTATCTGGACATCAACGAGGGGACCGGCTCCATCAAGTTCAATTTCCCTGACAAGGAGATCTGGGAGATGGATCACACTTGTGCCCTCGATCTGGCGGAGAATGGTGAGTCGACCTTCGAAGAAATCGGGCAGGTCATCAATCTTACCCGCGAGCGCATCCGGCAGTTGACCAACGAAATTGTGGACAATCTCTACGACCGTATCTTCCCCGACGAGCACCGGCATGCGATGATGCCTTTCCCGGTCCAGGATTCTGCGGAGTATGACTAAACTGGCGCCGGCCTGCTACATGACGCGGTCGTGCTGCTCAACAGATGAGGCTGCGGATAACGCCAGCAGGGCGTTCCGGCGAACCAGCGGAAAGAGCGCGAAGTAGATCACCAGAATCACCACACACAAGGTGGCGTAGGTGCTAGGACGGCGAGCGATCCAGGCGACCCCAACTCCTGCGGGGATGGAGAGCAGAATTGCCAGCGGTGTGGCCAAACGCACGGCGTGCTGCGCATCGCCCGCCAGCAGGGCCGCGTACCCGTATGCTAGCAGATAGGCGACAATGCCCAGGAGTGGCAGCATGCGTTGTCCTCGTGGGGCCGTGACGGTGCCCAGGAGCGCAGCAAGGACTGCCAGGAAGGGGATGGCCTGCCCGGTGATAAGAAGTGACTGGAGAGCGACGTCTGCGCCTTGGGAGTATGACAAGGTGGCTTCATAGAGGTGCGGTTCCTCAACCAATCGGAAGAACTGCCAGGCAGCCAAACCCAGGGCGATGAGGGCTGAACCCCAGAGGTAAGGGCGCAATCTTGTTTCCTGGAATGAGACTAGGATGAGGAACAGCGAGGGAAAGAGTGCGAATTCGGGTTTCTGCCAACCGAGCATGCCGGTGGCGACGACAAAGAGCCCCATTGCAGCAAACCCTGCCCACCCTTTCTGGGTGCGAGTATGGGCCACCAGTGCCACCGAGAGCAGTGCCAGCGAAAGGAGGCACGAAACCAGACCGGCAGCACCGGCGGTACCGGCACTAACCAGAGCGGCGGGGAAGACCGCAGCAATGAAGGTCGCGGACAGGATGGTGGTGGACGAGGCTCCATAGACGAGCAGGAAGAGAGCCAGGAAGAGCAAGCCCAGGGAGGCGGAGATGACAGCCATGTCTCGGGCCTCCAGGACTCCCACTTTGGCGGCGTCGTTGCCGGCCGCAGTGAAGATCCAGGTTGCCAGCGTCGAAGGGGGCAAGGCTGCCTCTGGGGCCGTGGGGGCGATGACAGGAAGTGCCTGGCCGTCGGCAAAGCAGTTGCCGCGGGCTCCGCAGCGACTTATCTCCAGGTTGCAGAAAGACTCTTCGCAGTGGCCTTGCGCTGGTGGGCAGTCCAGGTCAACGACGCAGCACTCCGCTCCCAGCGAGGCATCGGGCAAATGCGCACATTCGCCAACTTCACAGACATCAGTCGTGCACAAGTTTCCGTCGTTGCAATTGCTGGCATCCTGGCAGGTCACCGTGGCGGCATCCGGTTTGCGGGCCGGAACGGCGCTGGCGGCCTGAAAGCGTGCCGCGCCGCCGATGGCCAATATGAGTGCGAGAACCAACCAGAATTTATACCCGCGACCAGAGGAGGTTGCTTTGATGGCGGGGATGTTGGCCCCCAACAGGAGGACCGCCAAGCCTAGCAGGATGTACGCCATCGCGCCCAGCGGACGGTCGGGCTCCGGCGTCTCTACTCTATTGGCCAGTGGCACTGTGGGTGGTGCACCGGGCAGTTCAGGGGCGATGGAGTTGGCCGCCCAGAAATCTGAGGTGTCGTTTTGCGTTACAGCCTTGGCGAGGTTTTCGAAGGCAGCGGCGATAGCGGGCTTGTCCTGGCCGCTTACCGCCCAGATGGCGAAGGACGGAGTTTTGGCGATAGCTGCGCCTGTAACTCCATCCGGCCGCTCTTCAAGGGCGGTGATGGTCATGGTGCCGCGTTGGCCAGCAGCATCCACCAGAACTTCAACGGTGGCATCCTTGATCTTGACTTCGGCAAGCACAGCCCCCCCACCCAGCTGGTCCTTGGGGGCGTCGATTCCGTATGGCGAGAAGAGGTTCAGGATTGCAGATTCTCTTCCTGGGGGGATATATGTGGCGCTCAACGTTGCCGGCAGCATCACTAAGAACAGCAGACACAAACTTACCAACCGACGCGTCATGTTCCCCTCCCTGGAAATGGTTGCTGGGCTGGCGCGATAAAACACGAAAAGCGATGGTAGCACAAGTCTTGCGAGTGTGCACAGTACTTTGCTTTCTCGCTTTCTTGTGGGTTGGGTGGGGGAGGAGCGAGGTGCTCCCGAATATCTTGAAATGCGAGGGGTCTCAGGTTATGTTCAGGTACATTCAACCTTTGGAGGGTGGCAATGGTCAGCAAGGAATTCAACGTCAAGACGCTAAAGGTCATTCCCCTGTTCGCCAGTGTTGAGGAAGTGGACCTGGAAGCAGTACGCGATGCGCTAACGGTGCAGAAGATGGCTGCGGGTGAGGTCGTGGTGCGCGAGGGAGATGGTGCGGACAAGCTCTATGTTCTCGTGTCAGGCGAAGTGCAGGTAGTGAAGAACTACCTTGAACCAGGGGCACAGACCGTTGATATACTTGAGGCCGGGTCGCACTTTGGCGAGATGGCCCTGGTGGGCGGCGCGGCTTTGCGGTCGGCCACCGTTGTCACTTCTGAGGAGTGTCACTTCGTCACCCTGGACCGCACCGCGTTTCAGGAAATCCTGCAGCGGAATCCCGCCATTGCCATTGCGATGCTGGAGGAGACCTTCCGGCGTCTCAGGCAGGCCAATGAATTGTGTGCTGCGCTGCAGCAGGAAGCCGCCGCTGAATAGCTTCCGGGCGGATTCATTCTCGCCGCGCCAATCCCGATACACGCTTCTCTGCAAACAGGTGCTCAGCCTTTCAGGCCGATTTCGCGGGCGACCGCGGCGAAGGAATCGAGAGAGCGAGCAATAACGTCGTCGCCCACCGCGAATGAGATACGAAAATGTCCGGTGCGGTAGAATCCGGCTCCTGGCACCACGATCAGGCGGTGGCGGCGCATAATCTCGGTAAATGCGGTGTCATCGGCGAGAGGGCTGCGGGGGAAGATGTAGAATGCGCCTTGGGGGCAGATGAAATCGAAGCCCATCTCAGAGAGAGCGGCGCAGAGAGTGTCCCGACGTCTTTGATAGATGTCCTTGTCCACGGCGATGCCTTGCAGTCTTGCCACGACCCTCTGCATCAGCGCGTTGGCGTTGACGAATCCGAGAATGCGGTTGCAGAAGGTGAAGGCGGCAAAGAGCTGGCCTCGATCGCTGGCCGCAGGACTGATGGCGATATGTCCAATGCGCTCGCCGGCCAGGGAGAGGTCCTTGGAGTTGCTGGTGATGATCAACGTTTCCGGGTAGGCCGCCAGGGGCGAAGGGTAGGGCTGACCGTCAAAGATAATCTCACGATATGGCTCATCCGAGATCAGATAGATGATTCGGCCAAAGCGCTTGGAAGCCGCGGTCAACAGCGCACCCAAGGCTTTCATGGTGGCGGCGGAGTAAACCACCCCAGTTGGGTTGTTCGGGGAGTTGATAAGGAGGGCGCGGGTCCTCTCGGTAATCCTCGCCTCCAGGTCTGCCAGATCCGGCTGGAAGTCTGGCGTGGTCTCAGAGATGACCATCTTGCCCGCATGGTTGGCGACGTAGAATCCATACTCAACGAAGAACGGCGCCAGCACGATCACTTCATCACCCGGTTCCACTAGTGCCTTGAGGGTGACGTTAAGGCCGCCCCCCGCTCCACTGGTCATGACGATGTCTGACGCCTTGAAGTCGAGTGCGAACTTCTGGCTATACGCCGCGGCGACGGCTTTGCGGGTCTCTTCGATTCCGGCATTGGGCATGTAGCAGTGGATCATCGGTTCGACGCGAGCTGCTTCCTCAAGCAGAACCTTCTGGAAGAGATCTGGTGGCGGGACATCGGGGTTACCAATTGAGAAATCATA
>CALGBT010000159.1 GCA_937884235.1 uncultured Pseudomonadota bacterium | reverse complement strand
GCAGCTGTTGGAAAGAACGTCGAGATTCGGCGTGGTATCTCGCCGGTACCCCATGAAACCGACGTGGTCGGCTGAAAGCGCGTCCGCGGTAATCAGAAAGATGGGGAGCGGTTCCGTGGGATACTCAGCCGGCAACGGATAGTCCCATCGACCCTTGGCCAGCGCGGTAAAGGCCAGGTCGCTGCCGTTACAGTCCTCATCAATGCCGTTGCCCGGAATGTCGATGGAGATGGGGGAAATCGACGCATCGTCGGGGGCGCAGTCACCACCGGCGAAGGCGTGCATGAAACCGTCGTGGTCACGATCGAGGAGGCTCGTCAGCATGCCGTACGCCAGGCTCGTCGCCGGTCCTTTCTGCAAGAAGCGGCGGGATTTGGCGTCGTCAGACTGCAGTAGCGTGGCGGCCACGGCGGAGATGAGCGTCAGGCTGAAGAGGAAGGTCCCGGCGGCGATGGTGATCCAGCGGACGCTGAACGCCGCAGAGATCAGTCCGCCCAGTGCCATCGCGAAAAGTACCGTGGCAATCAGCAAGGTAGGAGTCTGCCAGGGGGCAGCCAGGATGGCCTCCTTGAAGACCACAACGAAGACCGTAATCGCGGCTGCCAGGAGGGCCACCAGGGCCAGAGTCGGATAGAGGGCCCGCGCCCACAGCAGCCGCAGACCTGGAACCACGGTGGCCCACCGCTCCAACCGCCGGCCCAGGGCCAGCCCGAAACGGGGTAGCGGAGCAAGTACCAGGAAACAGACACCCGTCGCAGCCAGGGAGAGGATCGCCTGATAGCGCGGCATGACGATCTCCACGGCAATCTCCCGCGACAACACGTAGGCAGCCAGGGTGGCCGCGGTCAGGTAGAGTGAAAACCAGAAGATGCCGTTGCCCACCCGCCAGCCTCGGCCCGCGTCAGCCAAGGTCAGGTAGCTCCCCCAGCGGCTGATGCCATCGGCCAGCCGATCGTAGGGGTTGGTGTTGCCAGCAACTACGCTGAAGTAAAGCGCAGTCAGGATTGAAAATGGCAGCAGTACCGTCAGCAAGAAGAAGAGCGCGGCCAGGCTCGTTATCCATCCCGGGGACCTGGCCATGGTTGCCTCTCCGCCCCAGAGCAGAAGCGCCAGCACCAGCCCCGTTGTCAGGCTGGCGGCGAAAGGGCCTGCCGAATGTCGCATATTGTGCACGCGTGCCTCTCCCCTGGAAAATCAGGCAGATTGTAAAGGAACTACCGCCGCGCCGCAAGCTGCATCAATTGCGGCCAGAACCCGTTATTATCGTTGCATACCTGCCAGAACCGAGGTACGTTGAGGCTAGAACGTTACGTTACTACAGAACTGGCAGCAAAGTGACCAATGGCTAGAGGTTTCCCATGTTGAGTGACGCCGGGTCGGAGATTCAGGAATTTGTTACACGCATCGCCCGCAAATTGGTGGATACGCCAGACGGGGTCAAGGTTACCATTGTTGAGAGCGGCGCGACGATCATCGTTGAACTCACGGCGGACCCCAGCGATATTGGGAAAGTAATCGGCCGAGAAGGACGCATGGCACAGTCTATGCGCGTGCTGATCACCGCGGTAGCAACCAAGCTGGGCAAGAAAGCCGTTCTCCAAATCGTCGAGAAATAGACAGAAAGTTTCCCCCCTCCAGGTCTCGCCTTACAATCATTGACGATACTGCGCATGCACGCAGGAACTGGAGGTTCCTATGAAGAACGCCTTGAGTACGATTCTGTCCTTGGCGCTGCTGGTCTCATGTACGGCGGTGGAGACCACCGACCCGGTGCCCGTCACCGTCGCCCGCTTCGACCCGGCCCCCGTATCTCCGGATCGCGAAACACCAATTCTACCGGCGGTCCCCACCCCCAGCAATATGCTTCTGAATCCGGCCACGGGGCAGGTGCAATTGCCACTGCAGGTCCCCCTCACGGTGCTTGGTCAGGAGGAGCCGCTGCTGGTCAGCAACTTCTCCTCTGCGACTGCCGAAGAGCTGGTTGAGACATACCTCAACACCCTCTACGGCTATACCGTCGACGGTGCTCTCGATACTGGCTTCGCCGGTCGAGCAATCGACCCGGAGAGCGTTAACGGAGAGACCATCTTCGTCCTCGATATCACTCCCATTGACCGCCGCGGCGGGGATCAGGCCCCGGTGGAGAACCTCGTCCTTACCCTCGGGGAGCGCGATGAAAAGGGCGTTACGCCACTCTCCATTGCCTTGCCCCCTGGCGAGAAGTATCAACAGGGACACACTTACGCGGCAGTTATCACCACTGGAGTTCAGGATATCCTGGGAGAACCTGTCGCCAGCAGCTATGTCTTCAATCTCCTCAAATCCCCGGTACCACTGGCAACGGCAGAAGGAAGGTCTACCTGCGCCCTGCCCGATGTTACCGCGGTGGAACTGGAGTTCCTGCGCAGTGCCATGTACGCCCCTCTCTTTGACGGCATCGACGCGGTGATACCCAGAGGCGAAGTGGCACTGGCCTGGGTCTTCACCATTCGCCCCGGTAGCATCGCGCTAAACGACCCATTGGTTTCGGTCTTCCCCACTCCCAACGATCTCGTGCTGTACTCTGGAGCAAGCTCCAAACACGACTGCGACGGCGATGGCAAGAAAGACTGCCAGAGCAAGCATCTCTGTTTCCCCATTGACTGCGCCAATGATACGCCGGTGCAGCAGGCCTTCTTCGCATACCTCAACAGCCTCGACGGATGGCCGGCCTCCATGGCCATCACCGCCGGCTTCTCGTTGCCCCTGGAAGAGTCCTCAGTCGTCCCCGAGGCCTTTGGGCTCTATCGCCTGGGCGGCGATGAGCCGAGCCCGGTGCCGGTGGCTGTCAACCTCGACGAGAAGGGCACTACCGTTACCATCAAACCTGACAAGTTCCTTGAAGCGGGGGGCTCCTACGGTGCCTACATCAAGACCGATCTGCTGACCAAGGGCGGGGTCTACGAGGTGCGGCCCTCAACCGTTACGGCAGTTAGCAAGCTTGTTTCCCCGGTCTTCGAGGGCGGCAAGAGCCTGCTCCTGGACTTCGGCGTCGGCGATAACGATTCGGTGTTGCTGGAGGTCATGCGTCTGGGAGTGGATAAGCTCCTCAAGACCCTCGGACTCGATACCTCACGCAACCGCATCGCCAGCATGTGGAGTTTCTCAATTCAGTCGCACAATGAGGCCCTCTACGACCCCACCGCAGGCGTAATACCCTACCCCAATGACCTGCTCATGGCCCTCGACGAGAAGGGCAATCCCGAGCGCGTGAACATCCCCCTCGACGAGAATTGGCCCATCCCTCAGTACTTCTCGGTCACGGCACTGAACACGCTGGACGGATTCTCCACCGTTGCCGGCACCAGCACCCGCTTCCTCCAGGCTCTGGACCCAGCCGGCTTCCACTTTGTCAACGCCCTTACGGAACTGGTTGGCTCCGGGTTGGGTGACACCTTCTCCCTGGCCGTGGCCGATGTAACGGATGTCGACCCCACGGCGGGCATCGAAGGACTCGGGCCGCTCCTAGACGATACCAACATCCTCGGTGAAGGCGAGATCACCGCCAAGTACGAGTTTGGTTCCCTCCACCTCAAGGCCGCCCCCGGTCAGCCGCTGCGCGCCGGTCGCCGTTACATGGTCGTGGCCTTCGACAACCTGCTGAGCAAGGCCACCGACAAGGAGGACCTCCCTCTACCCATCGAGGTGGCCCCTGTCTTCTTCCTCACCCGCAGCCCGGATCCACTGGTCAACGACGATGGCAAAAGCAACCTGCTGACCCTCAGCGATGCCGATGCCAGCCTCCTGGAACAGCTCAGGCAGCAGTACAATCCCATCTTCTCTGCCCTGGAGTCAGACATCGTCGGCATTCCGCGGGAACGAGTGGTAATGTTCTGGACCTTCACTACCCAGACCATCGGCACCTGGCTGTACAAGTTCAAGAAGAAGCTTGTCACCCTCTCCATCGGCCCGGGAACCAGCCCGGGAACGGTTGAAGACGGGGCAGTTAGCGGTTTGGAGTATGCCTACAAGGCGGTCCTCGACGGCTCCTTCGCCGGCTACGTGGCGCTGCAGGAGCCGGACCCCGAAGATGCTACCCCGGACCCCAGCTACATGTCCTTCGACGAAGACGGAACTCCGGATTGGAAGGCGGCCAATCTTCCCCTGACCATCCTGGTACCCAAGACCCACGATGAGATTCTGCCACCCTTTCCCGTGGTCATCCTCCAGCATGGTATGTACGGTAACCGGAACGAAGTGCTGTCGCAGGCCGATACTTTTCTGGCCGCGGGCTATGCCGTGGTCTCAATGGATCTCCCCCTGCACGGCGACCGCGCCCTGGAAGGTCAGGCTGACGGCGCTGGCTTCTTCAGCGCTGATGCCATCGCCACCCGCGACCATATCGTCGAGTCGGCCTTCAACATCGTCCAGCTCATCTCCTACATTGGACGCGGCAACAGCGGCTTCAAGCTGTGGCTGACTCAGGCCACCGGCGAGCCGGGGCTGCTTGATACCGACCGCCTCTACTTCGTTGGCAGCTCCCTGGGCGCCATGGCTGGAGTCCTGGCACTGGCCGTCACCGATGAGGTCGAGGCCGCTGCCCTGGTGGCCCCGGCGGGCAATCTCACGCGCATCCTGGTGGAAACCACCGACAAGAGCTTCAAGGACCCCATCGACGAGGCCCTGGCGGCGTTCGGCTTCGTCCCGGGTACCCCGGAGTACAAGCAGTTCCTCGATACCGCCCAGGCCCTGCTCGATCGCGCCGACCCGGTTAACTACGCCCGTCATCTGGGCCAGGAACGCCTCTCGGAGAGTCCTTCCCTGCCCCTCTTCATCCTCACTGCCGGCAAGGACGAGTTGATGCCCAAGTCGACCTCCAAAGAGGTGATTTGCGCATCTCGCAGCGAAGATTACCCCTACTGGAAGGAGTACAATGACATGTGCCACAACTTCTTCTTCCACGGCTGTTCCGGAGAGGAATTGGAGCCGGCGGGGCAACAGGCAGCAGCCGATATCATCACCTTCTTCGCCAACGCCGGGGACGGCAGCGCCATCGACGATGTGGTGACGCCTGCCAACCTCAACTGCCAGGAACTGTAGGGAGGCCGTCATGAAAAGAATCGTCCTGTTGTCGACTTTCCTTCTTGTCGCCATTCCCCAGCTGGCCATGGCCTCAGGCATCGAGCTCCAGGAGCAGGATGCCGAAGCTCAGGCACGCGCCCTGGCGGTGCGGGCTAACCTCCTCAACCCGGCCACGCTGTTCTACAATCCAGCCGGACTCTCC
>CALGBT010000158.1 GCA_937884235.1 uncultured Pseudomonadota bacterium | reverse complement strand
CGTCCTGCACCAACAGAGAGTGCATCTCCCCCAGAAGACCACGCAAGAAACCGACGTGGTACTTGCTGCGACTTGCTCGCTTGCCGTAGAAACGGTCCGTGACCTCATGCTGAAAGGTGGTAACGATGTTCCAACTTCCCAGCAGCGGTTCAGCGGAGAGGAGTTCACAGATCATGACAAAATCGGTGACGTCCCGTCCCAGCGCACCCTTGTAAGCATCCACTGTGTGAGTGTAGCCGCTTACCCCCATACGCTCGGCAATATAGAGATGGAGTCGGCCGGCCCGTTTGAAAAACTCAGCCACCACTTTGCCAACGGCATGATTCAGTACCGCCCCCCCTTCTTCACCTTCATGGACGACGACACAGTCGACGTCATCCTGATCAGAGCGGGTGCCAACAACGCAAATACAAAACTCGGGAATTGCCTTGGTACCAACGTAGAGAGTCAGCAGGCCGTCAATATAGACCGCGTTGAGCCGCTGATAGTTGGTGGCCTGGGCATCAAGGAAATCTCTGAAGGCATCGCTCCCTCCACGGCCATCCGAGAGCGCCAACTCCAGTCGGTCAATAGCAAGCATGTTCATGTGCAGAAACTGCAACGAGTAGAACGTGGCCATGAGCTCAAGCTTCTCTGGGAGATCGGCACCAATCTCCGCCATGAGCCGCATCTGGTCGCCAGGAGCGGAAGTCAGATCCCAGAGCTCGACGTCGTCAAGCATCTGATGCTGCTCCAGTCGCTCGACGAGTTGCGTAACGTTGCTGGCGATGGTCACGAGGAAACGTTGATAGTGTTTCCCGAGGCGGGAAACACGCTGACTGAGCCTGTGGAGTTGGTCGTCCACGGGACTATGCTTGGGCTGCTAGGGCCCCCTCAAGTCCCAGGCGGAAGGCCTTGAGGTTCAACTCCTCGCTGCCGCGGGGAACGCGCGCCGAGATGGCCTTCTCTGCAGACTCAGCCGAAACCACCTTGGTTGCCCCGACGATGATGCCCAGCGCCACCATATTGGCGGTAACCGCCCGACCAACTTCATTCTCCGCCACTTCTGCAATGGGAGTGGCGATGACTCGGAAGGCACCTTCGGGGATCTGCTTCACATACTTGCTGTCAACAATTAGCAGACCATCATCCTTGAGATCGCAGACGTACTTATCGCACGCCTCCTGAGTCAGCGAGAGCAGCAGGTCAAGACGGGTCGCCTTGGGAAAATCGATATCTCCATCGGCGATGATGACCTCTGACCGGCTGGCGCCACCACGGGCCTCGGGCCCATAGGACTGACTCTGAGTCGCATTCTTGTTCTCGTAGATGGCAGCTGCTTCGGCTAGAATCTTGCCGGCCAGAATCAAACCCTGACCACCCGACCCGCTCAGCCTCGCTTCGTACCTCCAGCTCATAGCTCACGCCCCTCTCAGATTCGCAACCAGGTTCCGGTAGATATCCGTGTATTCCTGCTTGTCACGGTCCAACAAGACGCCCGTAACAATCTTGCCGTCCAAGTCATCAGGTTCCATCTTCAACGCCTTCGCAATCGGGATCGAGCGGTCCTTCAGGTCCTGCATCATGGCCGGTGCACTCTTGAGCTTATTCCGGCGCCCGAAAGCTGTGGGGCAAGGGCTCATTACCTCGACGAAGGAGAAGCCGCGCTTGGAAAAAGCCTGAACCATCAACTTCTCGAGTTGAATGGGGTTGTGGACCGTGCCCCGGGCGATGAAATTCCCACCCGCGGCGGCCACCAGCTCAGCAATATTGAAGGAATGCTCGTAGTTGCCGAAGGGCGCAGTGGTAGCCTTGCACCCCAGTGGGGTCGTCGGGCTGACTTGCCCACCCGTCATGCCGTAGATGGTATTGTTCCACAGCAGGACCGTGATATCGAGGTTGCGGCGGGCCGCATGGATAAGGTGGTTTCCGCCAATGGCGACCCCGTCACCGTCACCGGTGACAACCACTACATTGAGGTTGTTATTGGCCAGCTTGATACCAGAAGCAAAAGCGATGGCCCGGCCGTGGGTGGTGTGCAATGAGTTGAAGTCCACATACCCAGGGGCTCGACCAGAGCAGCCAATGCCAGAAACCATGCAGACGTCATTCTTTTCCCATCCCATGGTATCAACGGCGCGCACCATGGTCTTGAGCGCAATACCGTGGCCGCAACCGGGACACCAGATGTGCGGTACGTGTGCAGCTCTCAGATACTTGTCGTAGTCAACGGCCCGCATGGTCACACCCCCCTGATGGTTTCGAGGATTTCGGCCGGTAGCACCGGCTCTCCGCCAACCTTGAAGAAGGGCACGACAGGGACCTGTCCTTCCACGGCCAGTTTGACTTCATTGGTCAACTGCCCAAGGTTCATTTCAATGGAGATAATCGCCTTGACGCCTTGCGCAGCGGCCTTGAGTTCGTCGTAGGCAAACGGCCAGATGGAGCGCGGCCGGAAGAGACCAACCTTCAGTCCCTCTTCCCGAGCAAGTCGCATGGCTCCCTTGGCGCTCCGGGCACTGGCACCGTACGCGAAGAGCATGATATCAGCATCTTCCATATTGACGAGTTCAACGTCGATGACCATCTCGCGATTGTTCTCAACCTTGCTCATGAGCCAACGCAGCTCCCGGTCGCCGTTGGCCGTGTCGCTGGACGGAAAGCCGGTCTCATCATGCATCAAGCCGGAAACGTGGTAACGATAGCCCTTGCCAAAAGGAACCAAGGGCGGCGGCAATTGCTGATCGTAACCGTAAGGGCGATAGTCCTCTGGTGAGAGCGTGGTTTCCCGATTTGAAGTGACCTCAAAGGCCCCCTTCACCGGGAAGATCACCCGCTCCGTGACGTGCCCCACAATTTCATCCATAAGCAACATCACCGGCGTCCGCAGGCGCTCCGCCACCTCAAAGCACTTGAGGGTCAGCAGGTAGGCTTCCTCTACCCGCTCCGGGCAATACGCAACCACGGGATGATCGCCGTGGGTGCCCCAGCGAGCCTGCATCACGTCACCCTGCGCGGGCAACGTCGGCAGACCGGTACTCGGGCCTCCCCGCATGACGTTGACGATGACGCACGGGACCTCCGTGAGGCACGCATAGCCGATAGCCTCCTGCTTCAATGAGAAGCCTGGGCCACTGGTTGCGGTAAGGGTCTTGGCTCCGGCCAGCGAACCACCGATAATCGCGCTCATGGCCGCGATCTCGTCTTCCATTTGAATGAAGACTCCGCCCGCTCGGGGCAGCATCGCCGACAGCGTTTCCGCAATCTCGGTGGAAGGTGTAATGGGATAACCGGCGAAGAATCCGAGCCCCGCCTTCATTGCCGCGTGGGCAACCGCCTCGTTGCCCGTCATCAGTACGGGTCCTACGTGTGCGTCAGTATCCATGCTTGCCATCCTTGCTCCGTCCAGGGCGCTATTCGTCGACCTTTTCTTCCACGGTGATGGCAAAATCCGGGCAACGAAGGTCGCACATATTGCACGCCGTGCACTTTTCCAAATGCATCACCTTCGCCTTGCCGTCCACCAACTCCAGAACCGCGGTTGGACAAAACTCCACGCAGATGCCGCACCCTTTGCATCGCAAGGTGTCTACCGTAATATTCTTAGCTTTTCCGCCCACGTTCTCACCCGTCTCGCTCAGCTTCCGCCCTTGTACCACTGACATGCCGGCCGAGTCAACTGTTTCCCTAGATTCCTCAAAGCTTGCAGTGGCTTATCCTAGTGTCTACAGTGTCTCAGGTGAATCTGGAGGTTGCTATGGTCGCTCGTCGTCGGGTCAAATATTTCTTCGTGGCCGGAGTTATGCTCCTGGGCCTTTGCTTGCTACCAGTCCCGGTGGGGAGGGCAGCCGAGGTCGAATCAACCATCAAGGAAGTACTCGCCATGGCCCGGGGACAGCTGGGAGAGCGATGGTATGGCATTTACGTCCTGGGCAAGAAAGTGGGATGGCAGCGGGAGCGCTGGGATGAGCGAGAAGATAGCCTTTGTAACGCCTCCGAGTTCACCCTGAAACTGGCCTTCCTGGGGAAGGTGAGCACCATCACCTCCCGAGAGGAGACCTGCTACTCACTGGCTACCCCCTACTGTATGCTCTCCTACCAATCGACGAAGAATGAGGATGGCCGAGTCGTCACCATTGCCGGAAAGAGAGACGGGGATGAGCTTGCCTACGAAGTTACCACTGATGGGCGGGCTCACACCTCCCGAGTACCTCTCGACAGCGACCTCCTGGCCCATGCCGTCGGTTGGGCTTGCGTAGCTCGCATGAAGGAAGGCGACGAAATCAATTCCCGGAGCTTCGACGAACTCACCAGCAAGAGTCGCTGGCAGAGATTCACCCTCCAGGGCAATGAGAAGCGGACCTTACGGGGCAAGCAGCAGCAGCTTTTCAAGATCCGCATCCGCGATGAAGCTGGTATGGACCTGGATACACTCGTGAATCAGGAGGGAGTCATCCTTGAGGGGGCCATGGGCCCCTCAATCCGCATCGTTCTTGAGGATCAGCAGACTGCGCTGCGCAAAGACCTGGACCTCCTTGACCTCTATTCCACTTCTTTCGTCGCTGCGACAGGCAAGATCGACCTCGCTCAGGTTACCGCGGTCAAGCACTTCAAGGCGCGCCTGAATGGAGAAAGCTCACTAGACATGGCCGCCAACAATCGGCAGAAGGTGGTAGAGCGAGGCGAAAAGAGTGTTACCCTTGAGGTGGATGCATGCTCGGCTCCAGTGGCAAACGAGAGCCCCGACCTGAAGAGCTTCCTGGTGTGCAATGCGGACATTCCGTGTGCGGAGGAAGATCTCGTCAAGCTCGCCACGCAAACCGTCGGGGCGGCCAAAGAGCCCCTTGCTAAGGCGTTGGCGCTGACCCGTTGGGTGCACAAAAGCTTCCAGTACAGCCTTGGCTCAGGGGGGGGCACTGGTGCCCAGATCCTGGCTGCCAAGAAGGGGGACTGCACGGAGTACTCCAAGGGCCTCATCACGCTGTTGCGTGCCGTAGGGATACCCGCACGGCAACTGTCCGGCATCGTCCTTGCCTCTGATACACCGCCCAGTTTCGCCTACCATGCCTGGGTCGAAGTCTGGATCGATGGCCGGGGATGGGTGGCTGTGGACCCGACCTGGGGTTCCTTTCCGGTGGATGCCACCCACATCGTCTTCGATGTTGACGGTGGCCTGCAAATGGCTGCCCACCTGGGTGGGCTGACCCTGGACATTCTGGCCATCGCTTACGACGAAACCGGAGAGGTGAAATGCGACTAGGGGCCCACATCAGTACGGCGGGCGGCGTCTCCAAGGCCTTTGCGCGGGCTCTGGAAGTGACTGCCGATTGCATGCAGATATTTACTCGCAACCAGCGTCAGTGGGTGCCTAAGCCGCTGGCGGAGGAAGAGATCGGCGCCTTTCGGAGCCGACACCAGGAGACGGGGCTGGGGCCCAACATGTCACACTGCTCATACCTGGTGAATCTGGCCACGCCGGACGCTGAATTGGAGAAGAAGTCGGTGGACGCGATGGTGGACGAAGTGCGCCGGGCGGATGCCCTGGGCCTTGAGTACATCGTCTTCCGCCCAGGCTCAACCCCCGACGGCGTGGCCGTCGGGGTGGCGCGAGTCGCCCGTCGTCTGGACCGAATCATTGAAGAGACGGGTGACGGCAGCACCACCACGATTCTCCTGGAGAATACTGCTGGTCAGGGAAACACCCTGGGACTTCATTTCGCACATCTGCGCGACATCATTGCGGCGGCCCATTACCCGCAGCGCCTGGGTGTCTGCATAGATACTTGCCACGCCTTCGCCGCGGGCTATGACTACACCAGCCCGGAGGGGTACGATGGGGTCGTTTCAGAACTCCTGGAGGCAGTCACCCTGGACAAGGTCATGGCCTTTCATATCAACGATTCTAAGAAAGAGCTGGCCTCCCGCCGCGACCGCCATGAAGGCATCGGCCAAGGCCATATCGGCCTTGAACCGTTGGCTTTCTGGCTCAATGACGAGCGCTTCGCCGACCGCCCGGCGACGCTGGAAACTCCTGAAGCTGAGGCCCGTTACAAAGAGGAATTGGACTTGCTGCGTGGGCTGCTGAAGTAGGTTGCTAGTTGGCAGGCACTATCAGCACGAACCGACCATCTGCATCGGTCCAGCCGGAGGCCACCGGAATGGGGGCCAGGCCATCGGCGGGGCTCTCGGCCTCGTCTTCATCATACATCTCTACTTTGACTCCCACCGCTGGTCCCTGGTAGTACTGCTCGGGGCCCGGCTCTGTGGAATCTGCCGCCAGCCCCTCTCCGCCGCTCTCTGCCTCCCCTTGTTCCGGCTTCAATGTGCCATAGACCAGCCCGGTGAGGGCCGCAGGAGGGGAGACGGTGATCACTCGCTGCTGAGAAGTGCCCTGGACGTAATTATCCCGTTCAATTCGGCGGGGCAAACCCGACTCGACTGGCGGGTCCACGACAAAGGTATAGGTACCCTCGTCCAGATAGAACTCGTAGAACCCCTCCTCCGTTTCCACCGCAAGATACTTCCGGGAGGGCAGCGGAGCCTCGGGGAAGTCGCCCTGATTGGAGAAGATAGCCAGCAGGGTGGCACCAGCAACCGCCTGCTCCCCGGAATCTAGCACTCTAACACGGGTCGCAGCCTTCTCACGCAGAGCCACCTCCAATGGTGCAGGCGCCGACTCTCCTGGCAGGAAGTGGTGCATGGACTGTTGGATACCAAAACGACTCTCAGCCGCGGGCATCACGGTAACAACAAAGCTCTTGGCGGGAATCTGCAATTCGACGGTGGCTTCTACTCGAACAACTCCGGCGACGAGGTCCTGAGACTTGACCAGGTCGCTGACACTGCGCTCGACGCGCAACAAACCGTCGCCAACGATTCCGGAGAAGCTGACAACGGTGCCCTGAACTTCTACGGCCAGATCATCGACTTTCAACCCTGCCAGCGCTTCCGCATCTTCCTGCGCGTTCTTGGC
>CALGBT010000157.1 GCA_937884235.1 uncultured Pseudomonadota bacterium | reverse complement strand
TTTGCCGACCGCCGCAATCTCCCCCTGGAAGATGGAAGCCGGCTGGAGCTGGACGTCAAGAAGGGAATCATCGCCGCTCAGATCGGCACCGCACCAGAGACCCTCTCCCGCAATTTCGCCAAACTGGAGGAGGAGCAAGTCATTCTCCGAGAAGGCCGCGAGATCATCATCAAGGATGCCGCCACCCTGCAATCCCTCGCCTATCCCGATATCTGAGCATTCCTTGACATGGGTCAAGGACGTTTCCGCGACCAATGACTATTCTCTCATTTGACAGCGGCCAAATGACGGCGTCGCCAAGGAGGTTGAAAGATGGGAGTTATTCGGAAGATCATCGAAGTTGACGAGGAACTCTGTACCGGTTGCGGCCTGTGCGTGGTGGACTGCGCTGAAGGGGCCCTGAAGATCGTTGACGGCAAAGCCAAGGTGATAAGCGAAGTCTTTTGCGACGGCCTGGGGGCTTGCATCGGCGCCTGCCCGGAAGACGCATTGACCATCGTCGAACGGGAGGCTCCCGAATTCGATGAGGCGGCAGTTGAGGCCCACCTGGCAGCAATTGGGCGGCCGGCTCTGGCGGCCCAGAACCCACCGCAGCCGCAGCCTGTTCAGCCTCACGGCCACGGCCATGGTGGCGGGGGCGGTTGCCCCGGGTCAGCCATGCGCATGTTCGACCCCGCCCCCACGGCACCGGCCGACGACAGCGCCGACGCACCACAGTCGTTCCTGGCGCAATGGCCCATCCAGTTGCGCCTGCTGCCACCCCAGGGACCTATGTGGCAGAACAAGGACGTGGTGTTGTTGGCCGATTGCGTCGCCGCGGCCTATCCGGATCTGCACCGGCAACTGATTCGCGACAAAACCATCGTCATGACCTGTCCCAAGCTCGACGATGCCCAGCAATCCATCGACAAGTTGGCGCAAATCTTCCAGAATCCGCTGAAATCAATCAACGTTGCCATTATGGAAGTGCCGTGCTGTGGCGGTCTGGCCCGCATCGCCGAAGAAGCGCTCCAGCGTTCCGGGGCCAGTCACGAGTTGAAGATCACCACCATTAGCATCCGTGGCGACGTGTTGGGTGTGCGCTGAAAGATCAAGCTACCGCTGGTGTCCGGCGAACCTACAGCCCGTAGTACTCCATGACGAAATCCGCCACCGCCTCAGCGTCGTCCAACGAAAAATGGGGCACGTCCACCGGCATTGGCTCGTCAGTGACCAACGCGATGAGACCCTCGTTGGGGGTGGCCAGAAGGGGGCGCAACAGCTCCTTCCGGTGGATTTCGATCTTGGGCCACGATTCCCGCTTGTAGCCTTCCGTCACCACCAGGTCGAGGTGACCATAGAAACGGCCCACCACTTCTTCGATGGTATGGTCGTGATCGGCATCCATGACCATGCCGATCTGGGTCGGGGAGGAGATGATGCTGGCGCTGGCCCCGGCATGCTTGTGCCGGTAGCTGTCCTTCCCCGGCTTGTCCAGTTCAAAGCCATGGACGTCATGCTTGATGGTACCCACTTTGAGCCCTTTCTTAACGAGCCACGGCACCAGTTTCTCAATGAGCGTGGTCTTGCCCGCGTTGGACTTGCCAACAATGGAGACAATTGGGGGCAGGGGCATCTCAGTCCTCCTCGATGGAACTTGGATTGTGCAGCAGCAGGGCCTGGACGACAGTGCCGGCAGCCAGCGTCCCATCGCCCTCGCACAGCACCAGTGCATCGGTGCGCGCCGGGCCGCGCATTCGGCCCAGGGATTTGACGGAGTATCCCGACCAACCTGAGCGAGACGCCACCAGCCGAAGTTGGTGCACCCTGGTCCAACCAGGGGTCATCTCGAGTTCCTGGCGCACCGTCACCGGAACCATGGGGAAGGGTTCCGTGGGACCACCAGCCATCCGCAACAGCGCCGGCAGAGCGAGCAAGAGAAAGGTCAACTCATTAGCGGGGGGGCCGCCAGGCAGACAGAATACCGGCTTCCCCGCCAGTAGTCCAAACGCGGTGGCCTTGCCGGGGGCCAATCTGGCCATCCGGTATGCCGGGTCCCAGCCCAACTCTGCCAGCGCCCCGAGCGTGTGGTCACGTTCGCTCTTCCACGCACCGCCGCTGGTGACGATGGCATCGACGTCAGGCAGCAACTCGGCCAGAGTACGCTGCAACTCCCCCCGGTCGTCGACACAGGTGCGTGGTACGCAGACCATCTGGAATCGTGTCAGCCAGTTTCGCAGCACCACCGCATTGCTGGCGTAGAGTTGCCCCGGTTGTAGCGGCAGACCGGGCAACACCAGCTCATCGCCGGTGGCAACAAGGCCAACCCGAGGGGCGGCAACCACTCTGATGTCATCCCTGCCGCCAGCTACCATGAGCCCCGCCAGGGCCGGAATCATGCAGTCACCGCGGGCAGCCAGGAGATCCCCTTGGCGCACGTCACTGCCGGCCCCCAGAGTAAACCGCGTCGAGGCCACGCCTGAAGGGGCGGTGACCGTCCCACCCCGGCCATCGAGGTCTATGTCAACGGCGTGGTGGCGAAGTTCG
>CALGBT010000156.1 GCA_937884235.1 uncultured Pseudomonadota bacterium | reverse complement strand
CTGTGACGATACCAAGAAGGAGATCAACCCAGGGGTCGGCGAGTTGTGCGACAACGCCATCGACGATAACTGCAGCGGCGAGGTCAACGAAGGCTGCGTCTACGGCAGCTGCCAGGGAATCCTCACCGCCACCCCCGGTTTGCCGTCGGGAACCTACTCAATTGATCCAGACGGGGCCGGTCCCAACGCCCCCTACGACGTCTACTGCGACATGATTTCCGACGGCGGCGGTTGGACCCTTGTTGGCGTGGTGGCCAATGACGGATCCCGGCACTGGAATACGGTAGCCGTCTTCCAGAACAGCGCCTCCTTCGGTTCGCTCTCTGCCCTCACCAACGACTATAAGGCACCGACCTACACCCAGGTGGCTGGCGACGATTTCCTGGTGGTTACCGGCGAGTATTCGGTGGGCTACAACGACCTGCTGGGCAACCAGAGCTTCGGCGGATTCGTGGCTGCCGGTTGGCCGGGAAGCTGTTCTAAACAATGGGCCCACGGAGCACCGGACTTCACTGCCAACCTGACCGCAGAACAGGCCAAACTCTTTGCCTTCACGTTGCGCGGCTGGGACAACAACGCTAATTGCTTCCCCGCCGACAATGAGAACAGCGCGGTGTCGCTGCTGGCCGCCGAGTGCTGCTGGGTCAACGGCCTGGGCAATAACACCACGGCGCAACCACAGTGGATCTCCCACGACCTCAGCCTGCTGAAGAAGACCAATCTCGTGGGCGTCGCGTGCAACCCGGCAAGCTGGCCCTGCAACCCCTCGGGTCGCTATGTCAACCAGTCCTACGAGTGCTACGATGCCGGCTGCAAGGTTCCCTGGGCGAGACTCTTCGTCAGGTAATCAGAAACTCCAAGTGAAGCGGACGTAGTCGCCGGCATTGCCCGAAGTATTGCCGTTGGTCACCTGGGTATCGAATCCGGGCCGGTTGTTGACACCGGCAAGGTCGCACCATGGACCGGTTCGGTCCAGCATGTAGATCTTCATGAAGTCCGCCACCGGCGCCCCCACCGGGTAGATCGCAATCTGCGAGCCGCTACCGGCGCTCTTGCAGACAAAGAAGAAGGTCTCCCCCTCGGTACTGGTTGCGGTGCAAACTGCCGGGTCCCAGTTGTCGTACTTGGCACCGTCCTTATTGCCAATTGCCTCGACCCACTTGCGCACGCAGTCGGTCTGTTCAAAAGTCGCCGACCATGCTCCGAAGTTTGGCAGCGGTTGCAGTTGCTTCGCCTCAATCTTCACGTTTATCTGCCCGGCCGGCATCGCCGCAGCGATCTGCTGCATGGTCTGCCAAATATCGGCACCGCATATGCCGGTCGCCGGGTCTGTCCACTGCATGGTCACTGCGGTCTCTTTCTCGCAATTCTCGTCGCAGCCATCGCCGTTGCTGACATTGCCGTCGTCGCACTCTTCTGGAGGATCGACCTGATCATCTCCGCAGCACGGAACAAATGCCGCGTTCTGGCAGCCACCCGGTGGCACACAGGCATCGACGGTGCAGGCGTTGCCATCGTTGCAGTCTGGGGCTCCGGTACCAAAGCACTGGCCGTTGGCGCAGACATCAACCAGAGTACAAGCGTTGGCGTCATCGCAGGACACGCCGTTGTCCGGCGGGAAGACGCAACCAACTTCGGCAACGCACAGGTTTTGCGTGCAGACATCCCCGTCGTCACAATCAAGTTCCCCGGTCCCCATGCATTCCCCGGCGACGCACGAATCCGCTACAGTGCAAGGGTCGGCATCATCGCACTCAACATCCGTCAGGGGATCATGGAGGCACCCCAACCCCTCGGCACAGGCATCTTCGGTGCAGGGATCACCGTCATCGCAATTCAACTCCACGCCGCCACTGCACTCGCCGTCGACACAACTATCGTTGATGGTGCAGACCTCCCCGTCGTTGCAAGAGCCCTCGCTGGGTGCGTAAAAGCAACCACCATCCGGGTCGCAACCATCTGCAGTGCAGACATTGCCGTCGTCACAGCCCAGGGTGCCGGCCGCTTTGCAGACGCCGTTGCCACAATGGTCACCTGTCGTACAGGGATTGCCATCGTCACAGGCCACTGAGTTGGGGACAAACTGGCAACCGACTTCGGGGTCGCATTGGTCGGTGGTACAGACATTGCCATCGACACAGACCAGATCCCCTCCGCCAGCGCACTCACCAAGCTGGCAATGGTCGCCAGTGGTGCAAAGGTCTCCGTCATTGCACGGCACGCTGTTGAGCACATGCACGCATCCCGACAGCGCCTCGCACGCGTCGTCCGTGCATGGATTCCCATCATTGCAGTCCACCGCGGGCCCGCCCAGGCACTGCCCGTTGGCGCAGACGTCGGGCCCCGTGCACTGGCTGCCGTCGTCACACGCCCCGGCAGTGGCCTCGAAGTGGCAGCCGCTCGCGGCCAGGCAAGTATCCGCAGTGCAAACGTTGCCATCGTCGCAAATCAGCATATCGCCCGGCAAACACTCACCGCCGCCACAGAAGTCGTCCACTGTGCAGAGGTTGCCGTCGAAACAGGGAGCAGCATTTTCCGTGTAGACACAACCGACTTGAGCGTCGCAGCTGTCGTCGGTGCAGCCATTGCCATCGTTGCAATTACGCTCATCGCCACCGACACAGCTACCCGCCTCACAGGAATCCCCCAGGGTACACAGGTCACCGTCGTCACAAGCGCTGCCATCATTGGCCGGAATCATGCCGCAGGCGCCATTCGACGGGTCACAGGTGGCCGCCAGGCAAGGTGCATTGACACCTTCCGGGCCAGGGCAGTCAACCACGGTACCCGGTGCTACCTCGCAGACAAAGGGGAGCTTCGCCAGATTGCAATGGAGGCTGCCATTGCACAAATCGCCATCTTCGAGCACGCCACAGTCGGCGTCGACCTGGCAATCACAGGAAACCGGAGTTCCGGAGCACTCGCCGGTGCCGCACTCGTCCGCTACCGTGCAAGGGTCACCGTCATCGCAGTCAGCCATGTTGGATGCAAACTGGCATCCCCCCAATCCGTCACAAGAGTCATCGGTGCACGGATTCTTGTCGTCGCACTCTATGGACGTGCCCAGGCATTGCCCGGCATCACAGTGATCCCCAACGGTACAGACGTCGCCATCGACGCACTCCCCCTGGTCAAGGGGCTCGTTCAGGCAGCCCTGGTCACCTCCGCAGGAGTCTTCAGTGCAAGGATTGCCGTCGTCGCACGTATCTTCGTCCACGATACCGTCGCAGTCGTCGTCAAGTCCGTTGCACAACTCGGCTTCGGGAGGGGCGGCATCACAGTCAGTAAGCCCCGCTTCGGTGCAAACACGCATTCCCGTGCAGACGCCAAACTCATTTGCCACGTCGCAGCCCGTCCACAGCGCCAGAGCCACCGACGACGACGTGCAAGGACAGATTCCCGTCGCCGAGGTGCACTGCCGCGTCTCAATCCCATCCACCGTTACGCCGTCCGCACAAGCGAAACCAAAGGGGCAATCCTCGTCATCCATGCAACTGCCACCGCAGAAACTCCCTTCGTCGCCATAGTCAACGCACACGTCCTTGGTACCCACCGCACTTTGACAGTCAACCCCCACATTGCAGGGGCGACAGAGATTGGCCATGTCGGACACGCAGACAAAAACCAGGTCCGGTGCCGTTCCGGCAACCTGATGGCACGACCAGCCGGGAGGACACTCGTCCTGACAAGCTGAAGTGCAGACCTTCTGGCCCAGGTGTTCGACGCACCATCCTGAAAGACAATCTTCGTGGGAAACGCATGGGTCGCCGAAGCATCCTTCCCCCGGCTGGCACTGCGCCAGGGAATCGCTCGCAACATCGGTTGAGACATCAAATTTCCACTGGTCTGCATTGTTCTGGTCTTGCGCCAGGTTCTCCAGGGCAGTCACTTCCACGCCCGCCGCAGAATCAGTAGTGTCGACCCCGCCATCACCTGCAACATCCAGCCTGATGGCCTCGCTGCCTGGACCGCTACAGCCGGCCAACACTGCTGCTACCACTACTCCGCAAAGATGCCTTCGCATAGCTGCCTCCATCTTCCGCCGCAAAGTGTACCACCTGGGGCCACCGAACAACAACTTCCAGATGCCTCCGCCCGTGCGACGCACTGATCGATTGCAGGTGACTCACTGCCGCTTGACATCCGACAATTGGCACAGTCTACTTGGGGCACATATTTGACTGCTATCGGAGAAGAGAAAATGAAGCCCCTCCTCATCTGTTTGTGCGCAGCCGCCATAGTTGCCGCCTGTGGCACCAGTGGCGAGTCCATCGTCGAAACCGGCGATCAGTCCACCTTTGACCAGTTGGGTGATGCCTCAGCCAAAGACCTGGCAAGAGCGGACCAGCAGGTGGACCTGGGGGATCTGGAAGCATCCCATACCGATGGCGGCGAAGTCTTGGACTTCTCCGCCCCCGACCTGAAGCCGGATGATCAGCAGGGTCCATTGCCGGGGGAGTTGGGCTATCCCTGCACCACCGCCAACGATTGCGATTCGGGATTCTGCATCCAGACGCTTAACGGCAAGCAATGCACGGTCACCTGCATTGAAGACTGTCCCTTCAATTGGGAATGTGCTCTCCATACGCCCAGCCTTCCTGACGAGGTGTTCATCTGCGCTCCGGAACTGGTCAACCTCTGCCGGCCTTGCCAGTTCAATGCCGACTGCATGGCCAACAGCGTGGACACCGGTGAGGCGTGTGTCCAGCATGGGGCCTCGGGGAACTTCTGCGGAGCCGCATGCGCCGATGCTGGCAATTGCCCTGGGGACTATGTCTGCGATGCCGGCACAGATGTCGCGGGAAACGCAGGCAACTACTGCCTCTTCACCGGCGAGGAATGCCCTTGCGCTAAGCCCTTCGTGGACGAAGGCGCATCGACCTGGTGCTACAAAGAGAACGAATTCGGCCTCTGCCATGGCCAACGCACCTGCATGGGGGCCGGCCTCACGCCATGTGACGCCGCTGTTCCCGCCGCAGAAGTCTGCAATGGCATCGACGATGACTGTGATGGTGACGTCGACGACGACATGGTCCTCGGAGAGTGCAACGTCATCAATCCATACGGAACTTGCCCCGGACAGGAGATTTGCGACGATGGGGCACTGGTCTGTGAAGGGGCGCAGGCCAAAGCCGAGCTTTGCGACGGCCAGGACAACGACTGCGACGGCATGGTCGACGAAGGCTTCGAGGATACCGACGATGACGGTATCGCCGACTGCCTCGAGAACGACAAGGACGGCGATGGCATCGTGGACGGCCTCGACAACTGCCCAAGCACATTCAATCCCGCGCAGGCTGATGCCGACCTCGACACGGTGGGGGACACTTGCGACCCCGACGACGACAATGACCAGACTGCCGACGAAGACGACTGCGCCCCCAAAGATGCCGACGTCTTCCCGGGCAACGATGAACCCTGTGACGGCAAAGATAACAACTGCAACTATATCGTCGACGAGGGCTTCCCCGATTCAGATGCTGACGGCTGGAAAGACTGCGTCGACGAAGACGACGACAACGATGGCAGCAACGATGGTCTGGACTGCGCCCCCACCGACCCGACCATTCACCCGGGGCAAGTCGAGGTTTGCGACGGCAAGGACAACGATTGCAACAGCCAGACCGACGAGGGATTCGGTGAGATTACCTGCGGCAAAGGCACCTGCGTTCAGACCTTGCCGGCCTGTGCGGGAGGCAAAACTGTCGTTTGCGACCCGCTCACCGGGGCCGCCCCGGAAATCTGCGATGGCGCTGACAATGACTGTGACGGACTGATTGACGAAGACCTTGGGACCACCTCATGTGGCCTGGGGAAATGTGCCCAGACCATGGCCAACTGCCTGGCTGGTATCCCAACCAACTGCGACCCGCTAACCGGGGCGGAGGAGGAAGTCTGCGACGGCCAGGACAACGACTGCGACGGCAAGACCGACGAGGAGCAGCCGGTCCTGGCGTGCGGCAAGGGGCAGTGCCAGCACAGCGTACCATCCTGCAGCGGCGGCACCGTGCAAGTCTGCGATCCCTTCCAAGGCGCCCAGGGAGAAGTGTGTGACGGCAAAGACAATGACTGCGATGGCAAGGTCGACGAGGACTTCCTGACCGTCAGTTGTGGCAAAGGACTCTGTTTCCACGAGCAAGGCACCTGCATCAACGGGGTACTGCAAATGTGCGACCCCTACCTCGGAGCTGCCAACGAAGTCTGCGATGGACTCGACAACGACTGCGACGGACTCACCGACGAAGACCTGGGCAAAACCACCTGCGGCCTTGGCGTGTGCTTGAAAACAGTCACGAACTGCGCAGACGGGGAGTACCAGCCTTGCGACCCCCTCGGTGGAATCGGTGAGGAAGTCTGCGACGGTCTCGACAATGACTGTGACGGCAAAACCGACGAGGACCAGCCAACCCTCGCTTGCGGCAAGGGCCAGTGCTTCCACTCCCAGCCTTCCTGCATCGGCGGCCAGACCCACGAGTGCAATCCCTTCGATGGCGCCACCAAAGAGGTCTGTGACGGGCAGGACAACGACTGCGACGGCGATACCGACGAAGACCTGGGTGAGATCCCCTGCGGTGAGGGACTCTGCTTCCACGTCATGCCCTACTGCACGGACGGCAAGGTGGCGACGTGCAATCCATTCCTGGGAGTCAAGCCAGAGGCCTGCAACGGTCTCGACGACGACTGCAACGGTTTGATTGACGACGGCATGGGGCTCAACAGTTGCGGGAGCGGGGCCTGCTTTCACTGGTTTGAAGTCTGCGTCAATGGCCAACTACAGGAGTGTGACCCCTTCCAAGGAGCCAGCGACGAGGTCTGTGACGGACTCGATAACGATTGCGACGGCAAGGTCGATGAGGCCGATGCCGCAGACTGCACAATCTACTACGTCGATGCCGACTCAGATGGCTTCGGTATCGAGGGCTCCTCACAGTGCCTCTGCACAGTCAGTCCACCATATATCGTTCAGGTCACCGGCGACTGCGACGACGACAACATCCTGATTCACCCCGACATGGTCGAGAACTGTTACAACGAAATCGACGAGAACTGCAACGACTCGGTCAACGACGGTTGCATCTACAAGACCTGCAAGGAAATACTGGATTACGTTCCCGGCGCGGCCACCGGTGACTACGCACTCGACGTTGATGGAGCAGGGCAGAAACCACCGTTCGACGTCACCTGCGACATGGATACCGACGGCGGTGGCTGGACCATCTTCCATCACGATACCGAAGAGAAGACCCACGTCAAGGGCATCGAGGAGCCAGGTTCCTACAGCAGGGACGTCACCTACCTGGTCCCCATCGCCAGACTGCAGGATGTCATGGCCCTTTCCACCAGCTTCCGGCAGAGCATTCTCTGGGACTGCAAAGGCTCACTCCTCTACAACGGCGAGTGGTATGGATACTGGCACGACGCAGCCGGCGACAAAGAAACCGCCTGGCCGGGCGGCACCGCACAGTGCGACATCAACGACGACACCTGGCGCCAATCAGGCGGCACTATCACCGCCGCCAGCGCCCTCCCCGTCGCCCAACTGCACTTCGGTGACACGGGAGATACCAGCGAAGAGGGTTTCCACACCCTCGGCCCCCTCTATTGCCGCTAACCTCCCCAAAACCAGCGGAGACAAGATCAGCGGACGCGCCGCCCAAAAGCCTTTGCATTTCCACACCTTCAGCAACATCCCTCGCCCTCTCTGCCCCTCCGCCCACTGTCAACCAGCCCCGGCCAGCCGGGAACTGGACCAGCCAGAACCGGCGCAACCGGCGGACGCACCGCCCAAAAGCCTTTGTATTTCCGCATGTTTTGCGAGATCCATAGCCGTTTCTGGGCCTCAGTCCACAATTGACCCGGCCGTCCGGCAAGCAGCC
>CALGBT010000155.1 GCA_937884235.1 uncultured Pseudomonadota bacterium | reverse complement strand
TCGGGGTACCCACTGCGGCCGCGCAGCGAGCAGTGGGCTACGTGGCACCACCCATCTAGAACGACAGCTTCAACACCGCATACCCCAGCGCCGGATAGAGCCCGTACTCCGATGACAACTTGCCAGCAAGACCGTCAGGTTTTTCGCCCACTGGAATCAGGGCCCCGGCGGTGAAACGACCGTTCTCCACCACTGACCACTGCAGGCCGGCAATGACAAAGGCCGAGGGGTCGGCGAGATTGCTGATGGCTGAGAGGGTGAGGTTGATTAAGGGAGTTACTTCCTGCGTTAAAGCAATACCTGCATAGTAGCGGCCAAAATTAAAGGCCTCGCCCCGGCTGAGGCGTTCCGCAGTGGTGCCGGTCTTGTCCAGGAGAAACTCCGAGTACCCATCAGAATCTGTGCCCAGGCCGTTGTAGTACAGCTCGCCGGCCAGCGTAATCCCCATCGCGAAATGGTAATCTGCACCCAGCACTCCCTCCACGTCCCATTCTTCGGTCTCGGGGAGATAGTTGAAGGCCGCTTCGCCGCGGAACCCCACGTCGCCCAGTTCGCCTGTGAATTCCAGCCCTGCCATGAGGTTCGAGGCCTCGCTCAACTGAAAACGGGCGGCGCTGATGGCCAGATCGTAGCGGCCGATGGTGGTGCGAAAGCGCGCCCCGCCGTGGACCCACAATTCGCGGTCGGTGTGCTCGTGTCGCTCGAATGTCGCCACCACGTCCAGGCTGGTGCTTGGTCCGAAGTAGATCTCGGCCCGCAACGCATCCACGCCGCGCTTCACGTCAGGGTCGATGTCCATGGGCGAGAAGGGGCTGAAGCGGTCAGTAGGCTTCCAGAACCAGGCGCTGCCCCACGAGATGGCTTGGCGGCCGATGTGAATGTCAGCCGCACCGATGGGAAAGGAGACAGCCAGGCGGTCTACGTTGTTGACCAGAGTGAGCCCGTCACCGTCAATGTCATCGATGTCAAAGAGGCGGGGCCGGTCAGCCTGGGTGGTGCCAAAGCCGAGGCCAGTGGTATCGCTGTCGAGTCCGGCGGTCATCGCCCTGAAGGAGAACTCGTGTTCCAGGTTGAAGCGTGCGTCGCCCCAATATAGATCCGAGGCCAGCCGCAGGATGCCCGCGTTCATGGCCCCGGAGTTCTGAGGGTAGATTTCGATGTCACGAAAGTGCATGCCCATGTTCTGCGACTTGATGTAGCCCCAGCCCTCCCACGCCAACTCGCCATCGCTGCTTGCCCACAACTCCCGGGCTTGAATCGGGGCCCCGACCAGAGTTGTGGTGACTGCAAGGAAAGCCACCAGGAGGATGCGTACTTTACGACATGGAACCATGGCTGGTCCTCGCTTAGCTGATCTCGCCGTCTTGCCGCACATCCGATTCAATGGCGCCGTCTTTCAAGCGGATCAGCCGGCGTGCGGCCTTCATGACCATGGGATCGTGGGTGGAGAAGAGGAATGTCGTCTGCTTCTCCACGTTCAATTTGCGCATCAACTCAAGGAGCGCCGCACCGGTTTCGGAATCAACGTTGGCGGTGGGCTCGTCGGCCAGGACTACCACCGGGTCGCAGACCAGCGACCGGGCAATGGCAACTCGCTGCTGCTGGCCACCACTCATCTGCATCGGTCGACGGTGCATCATCTCCTGCAACCCCACGGCCGACAGCAACTCCTCCACCTTCCGTTTGCGCTCTGCCGCACCAATGCCCTTGAGGATGAGTGGGTACTCAACGTTCTCGTAGGAAGTGAGCACGGGAATCAGGTTGTATGCTTGAAAGACGAAGCCGATCTTGTCCAACCTCAGCCTCGACAGTTCTTTCCTCTTCATCCCCGAGAGGGCCGCTCCCCCGATGAGCACTTCGCCTCCGGTGGGCGTGTCGAGACCCCCGATGAGGTTGAAGAGCGTTGTCTTGCCAGACCCTGACGGGCCAGCCACCGCGACAAATTCCCCTAGCTCCACCCGGAGGTCCACTCCCCGCAGTGCGTTGACTTCTACGTCGCCAGACGCAAACACCCGCGTAACCTGCTTCGTTTCCACAATCACGTTGCTCATGGCATCCCCTTCTGGTTCAGGAGTATTGTTCCTCTAGTTTGTTGTGCCGCCCTGCTTGATAGCATCAATGGCTTGCATGCGAGCAACTTTCAGTGCTGGCCAGAGAGCACAGAGAACCGTGCCCACGAAAACTACCACCGTTGGCTCCACGAACACCTTCGCAGTGGCGGTGCCGCGATAGATATTGTCGATGAAAGCGCCGGCGAACTCAAAGCCTTCCATGAATCCACTCAAATCAATTCCTCGCGTGGAGATGTATGCCACTGAAACCGCTCCCACGGCGATGCCGATTGCCGAGGCCAGGCCGGCAATGTAGAGTGCCTCGAGCATCACTCCGGCAAAGAGGCGGCTGGAGCGGGTGCCCAACGCAAGTTGCACACCAAACTCCCGCTTGCGCTCCAGGACTACCATATACATGGTGGTTAGGATTCCCGCCGAGAGAACGATCATCATCATCATGTAGAGTACGCCGCTCCACGCCCCGGACATGTCGAGCATCTGCTTGATCTCTGGCATGACGTCGTACCAGGGCTGGACCACTACCGTCCCCTCAGCGAAGCCAGCTGCAGCCAGTTTCGACTGGATGGTGGCGGCCAGCACATCGAGGTTCTCGGTACTGTCGGCCATGACAGTCAGTTCATGAATGACATCCCCCGCCCCGGTGACCTCCTGCATGTCCCGCAGCGCGACCATGGCCACGCCCTTGTCAAAGGCATCGGTACCGGTTCTGAGAATGCCCGTCACGTAGAAGGCCGCGGCAGTGGTTGCCCCTTGAAACCCGGCGCAGTCCACTCGCACCTTGGACCCCAACTCGACCTTGAGTTGTTCGGCCAGCTTTTTGCCAATGAGGATTCCCTTTCTCCCCTGCACTCGCAGAGGGGCACCGCCCTCGAGACTCTCCGGTGGAGGAACGACGAAGCCCCCGGCAATCACCTTGTCCACCAGGCCGCTGAACTCCCGTTCACGTTCCGGGTCCACGGCGATGACCTGGACCACCCGTACAGTGCTCGACAGGCTTGAGCGGATGGAGCCGGAGAAGAGCAGACGGGAGCTGATGGCTTTCACCCTGTCGACGTCGGCAACGATGGCTGCGAGCTTCTCGCCATCCTGCATGAAGAGGTTGGTTGACTTCTTCTCAAGATACTCAGGCTGGTGCAATTGTATGTGCCCGACGCTGGACCGGGCGATTTGCTCCATCATCATCTCCATCATGCCGTCCATGAAGGATACCATGGTGATGAGCACTCCCAGTCCCAGGCTGATTGCGGCGATGGTCAGCGTCGTGCGCCGCTGATTCCGCCACAGATTTCGCCACGCCATTCTGGCTATCATCGACTCACCTCACACAAACCGCAGTGCATCCACCGGACGCAACTTACGGACCCGCCAAGCTGGATAGAGTGCCCCTGCCACCGCAAAGAAGACCACTGTGCCCACAGAGAAGAGAAACCCGTAGAGCGTCGGTACAGTCGGGTATTTCGTTTCGATAATCACGCCGGTGGTCTCGAACTCGCCCATGCCGAAGTCGATGGGGTGGCTGGCGAAGTAGAAGTTCCCCGCCTCGCCAATGGCCGCGCCGATGAGTGAGAAGGTGAGAGCGAGCAAAGCAATCTCCACGATCAGGCCGATCACAATGCGCCGATGGCTCTCGCCAACAGCTAGCCGGACCCCGTATTCCCGGGTCCTCTCCATCACCGACATGGTGACGATATTGGCCAGAATAACGCCGATAATGGCCACCAGCAGACCCAGCATGACGAGCATGCTGCCCTGGTCGATCTTGACGAAGATGTCCATCTCCGGGGAAAGTTCGGCCCAGCCCAGGGCAACCGTTTCGGGGGCCTGAGTCGCCAGCTTCTTGTTGAGGCTGGCGGCGATGGACGAGGCGGCATCGGGGTCGTCCACGGCGAGGACGACGAAGGAGGCGGCGCCGGGTAACTCGAGGCCAGCAGCGAGCTTGTCGTAGTAGGTCAAAGAGAAGGTACGGTTGATCTCGGTGCTGCCCGTTTTGACCAGTCCCACCACCTTGTAGAGTGAGGCGAAGGGCCGGCCCTGGGAGGTGCCGCTGGTGAGTGCAACGCGGTCCCCGACCCCCGCACCAAGCACCCGGGCGAGGGTTGACCCCAATACGATTTCGCTGCGATTGGGAGTGGCCGCGGTGGGGTCTTCGTCCAGGAGGAATCGAGCGCCCTCGCAGTAATCGGCGAACCGCTCGGTGCAGTCTTCCTCGGCGCAAAACTCATCTTCCGGGTCGCAACGACCAGTACAGGTCTTTTCACCCAGCACCAGGCACGCTTCGCCCCCGAATTCCGTCGACACTCCGGTGCAGAGTTCATGGCAGGAGTTGGTTGGTGCGTATATCTCTGCCAGCGCGGCTTTGCAGCCCCGCAGGCAACGCCCGTGGGGGTCATCGTCGACGAGGGCCTCAGCCAGAATGCTGACCTTCCGCTCCTGCACTGGCTGGACGCCTACCAGCAGGGCCCCTTCGGAGAGCATCTGTCGGTAGGCCTCCAGGTCATTTTCGTCGGTGGGGTCCGGGTGCTTCTTGCTGATGAGGCCGCCGGTGACGATGCGCGGTGCCCATCCCACTATCCTCTCTTCGGAGGGTAGAATCGCCTCCAGTCTGGCCAGATCCTCAGCCGGTATCTGGTGCTCCAAGTCCGGCTCTTCGAGGTAGCCGGTGCGCTGGATCTGCGCATGTCCCAGGAAGGAATCGGTGGCACTGCGGATCATCAGATTGTGAGCCCCGGTACCCATTCCGATAAAGAGGATCATGATGCTGACGGCGAAGACCATGACGAAACCCACTAGCAATGTGCGTCGCCGGTTACGCCAGAGGTCACGCCAGCATAGTCCCAGAAAGTGCCACATTGCTTCCTCCTAACGACCCCGTTTCAAGGAGCGGATGGTGAACGTCTTTTTGGGCAGGGTCTCTTTGAATTCCATGGAGATGATCCGCATTTCCGTGTAGCGGTCCTTGTCCTGGCGATTCTCCATGCGCCATTTGTAGGGATACGGCTTACCGCTTTTGGATTCGCGGTAGTCCTCGAAATACATGATTCGGGCAAGGCTCCCCTTCTCGTCGTAGTACTCCTGGCGCAGCGGGCGGTAGTCGTCTCGGGCCACCTCCACCACGAGCTTCTCCCAGACCACCGGGCTATCCGGTTTCGGACGCAGCGTCACCCGCCAGCTCTCCACTCCGTTGTAGGTGGTGCCCGCCCCCGGCTCGATGGTGTAATCCAGCTTGATGCTGGAGCTGCGCGAGATATCGTCGTTGGTGAAATCACTGCCCATCCACGAATCAAGCATCAACGAAGGAGGAATCTTCTGCACCTGGTCGATCTTGGGGTTGTAGCTCCACAGGTCCTTCCCCAGCTTCAGGGAGCCCATGCCGGCATCTTCGGCGGGGGCGGTGAGACGGACCAGGCTCTTGTCCGGGTAGAGTTCCCAGAACTTCATGCGCATGGTGCGGTCCCACCGTTTGATATACATCTCCATTTCGCCCACCGAGGCCTTGCCCCGCATGCGCTCTTCCATGTCGTCGATGACCTTCTCGGCCTCGGCCGCACCAAGCTGGAGTTCAGTTGGCTGTGCCCGCAAGGGACACTCATTCAAACACACGACAGCCATCAGCCCAACCATTGCCACCATCATTCTCATCGGTGTACCTCCCACTCTATTCACCAGTTGGTCGTCTGCTGTTCCATGATGATCTATCATGTGCTGCCGTCAAGGGAAAACGGGGTTGTTCTCAGGATGGGCAGCCATCCATTTCCCACGCTCATATGGCGAAGATGGGGGACTTACCCTTGAAACAGCCCGCTCCAGGGCGCACTATGGGCAGCAATTAACTGGTTGGATGAGGTGATTTGTGTCCCACGCTGCCCAAGCTATTGCCACCTACCACGGGGCCATCAAGGCCGACCGTGAGCGCGCGGTCTACTGGATGGAGTGGTTGCTGGCACGAGAAAGCGAACGCCACCTGGAATACGGCGGCAAGCCGATCCCGACGTTGCTTCGGCCGGCCTTTATCGATGCTTCGCAGGCGGCCCGGGTCGCACGCGTCGTGGGGATCCTTGCGGATGCGTTGGAGAGAGTGCTGCGGGATTATCTGACCTATCCGGAAGTACGTCGCGAGATTCCCTTTGAACCAGGCACTGCCGACCTCCTGGCCCTGCCCACTGGCCTTACTCGAAATGTCATTGTGGCCCGCTATGATGCCTTCTTGGGCCCGGATTTTCTCCGCTTCAATGAGTTCAATACCGATAGTCCCGCCTCCATGGCTTGGAATGAAGTGCAGCACGGACTCTTCTCCGAGTTGCCGATGATGGACGAAGTGAAGAAGCGCTTCGGTATCGCCCCTGAGAACTCCGCCGAGGTCCTGGTTGATGCCCTGCTTGGTGCTTACCAGGATTTCGGGTTGAACGACTCCCCGCGTCTCCTGATCACGGACTGGGATGGGGTTTCCACCCGGGCCGAATTCGAGGAAGTGAAGGAACGCTTTGAACGCCGGGGTATCCCCGCAGCCATCGCCGATCCCCGGGCCATCGAGATGCATAACGGCCTGGCGGTGGCCGATGGCTTCGCCGCCAATCTCATCTATCGCCGGGTCGTTTGGAGTGAGTTGTTACCGAAGCTTGAGGAGTGTAACGGATTGGTGGATGCGTTGCGGGGTGACACCGTCTGCGTGGCTAATCCGTTGGCTGCCAAGATTGCGGGCAACAAGGCTTGCATGGCCTATCTCTCCAATCCGACCCATCGGGATCGCTTCACTAGCGAGCAGTGGCAGACCATCCGTGCCCACGTCCCCTGGACGGCTGTGCTCAGGCATGGTTTGGTTGACCACGAAGGGAACAAGGTCGACCCCTTTGAACTGGCGGCCGGGGATCCTGCGGGGTTCGTTATCAAGCCCCTCAACAGCTACGGCGGCCGTGGGGTGATGCTGGGGGACCAGGTGACCGGGGCCGAGTGGGAGGAGCGCCTGGCGTTGGTGGAAGGTGAGCCCGATGGCTGGTGCCTGCAGGCTCGTATCCAGATTCCCGCCGAAGTCTTCCCGTGGATTTCCGAGGCGGGTCTGGGATGGGAGTCCCGCAACGTCAATCTCAACCCCTACGTTTTGGGCGGTCGCTACGGCGGAGCTTTGACCCGACTCTCCAAATCCCCAGTCATCAACGTCAGCGCCGGAGGGGGAATGGTTCCTACTTTTGTTGTTACCGGACCACGCCAGAGTTGATGACCGTTGACCCCCTCGCCGGATGGCTCTAGGATTCACAGAAGTGACGGTTCAGCGAAACGGCTATCGGGCGAAAGTCAATGGTACAAACTAAGAGTGGCACGAATGCAAAAGTGGTGCTGGCGCGGCTGGATTCTGGCCAGCCGGTTCGCACTCAGCTACCCGCCGGCGGCAAGCTGAAGATAGACCGGCTGCTGCCCTTTCTCTGCATCTACCGGAAGCCCCCCGAGCATCCCGACCCGGGAACCGAGCGTTTGGTCACGGCCGAGGCTGCCTACATAGTTGGCTCGGGTGAGCCCGCCGCCCAGGACGAGTTGCGCAGCCTCGTCACGGGACTGGCCCACGAGGCCCGAGAGCAATTTGGCGATTTCCTCCTCGTGGAGGTCTGGGTCGCCGACCGAAACGCCCATCGGACCCCCGGCGCGGCCCCCCATTTCAAGATCTTCACGGGGCCCGGCGTTGGCACGCAGGTGATGTCGGAGCGGCTTTGCGAGGAGCTGCGGAAACTCCTCGTTGCCCGTCAGAACGCCCGCGTGCGGTTGTCCACCGAGGAGCCGACGCTGCCACCGGGACTGGAGCCATTGCTCTCTGCTTCCCAGCTTAAAGAGCAGCGGTGTCGTTGGCTCGGGGTCGAAGTCGCCCCCGCTTTTCGCAGCAGCACCGGGAAGCTCTATCCGTTGACGCTGAGGCAGATGCGGCATGGTCTCTCCCGGGCTTTGAACCGCACCTTCCATCTCTTTGCCGATCGCTATACGACCCATCCTCCAGCCAGCTTTCGGGCGCTTGGCAAGCGGACCTTCAGCAGTGAAGTGAAGCGGCTCGACGAGCAGTTGGCAGCCCTTGATGAGTCCTTTGATTTTCTGCTCCAGGTAACCCCTGTCAATCTCGACGATGCCTGGCAGGAGTTTGTTCGCTACGGCTGTGAACGCACCCCGGTCTTTCGCTATCCCCCCCAGGAATTCGACCCCTATAGCATGAAGCGACGACTCTTCTCGCTGCCCATCGAGCGGGTCGAAGACCCCATGCTTGAGGGTATCTTCCGCGAAAAGCAGATGATGCTGGACCGCGAGCTCTCGATGCTCCTGGACATGGAGACCCCCCGGTTTCTGCTGGGAAGCCAGCAGATGTTCGGCAAGATTCCCCGGCGAGTGCTTGCGGTGGCCCGTTGGCTTCTTGACAATCTGCCGCCTGAGGAGGACTCGGGCGAAGCCGAGCCCATGGAAGATGCCGCCGGCTTCGCCCGGCGGGCGAAGCGACTGATCGCCAGATACCGTAAGATCATACCGGATATGCAGGTGGAGGTTTCCATCCGTCCCGAGGTCTTCACCGGCATGATCGTCTCCCGCGGCAACCTGCTCATTGGCGACCGTGCCACACTTCCCCAGTCCCGAGTGGAGGCGATGTTGGCCCACGAAGTGGGGACACATGTGCTCACCTATCACAACGGCCACAGCCAGCCTTTTCGATTGTTGGCCCTGGGGTTGGCCGGCTACGACGAGCTGCAAGAGGGGCTGGCGGTTTTCGCCGAGTATCTGACCGGGGGGTTGACCGGCCACCGCATGCGCTTGCTGGGGGCTCGTGTTCTGGCTGCCCAAGCCTGTACCGACGGTGCCGACTTCGTGGAACTCTACCGTCTTCTCACTCAGGAACACGGGTTTTCCCCGGAGATTGGCTATCTGCTTACCTCGCGGGTCTTTAGAGGGGGGGGCCTGACCAAGGATTCGGCCTATCTGCGGGGCGTCCTGAGCTTGATGCGCTATCTCACCGGTGGTGGTGATCTTGAACCGCTCTACATGGGCAAGATTGGAGTTCAACATATTCCGCTGATTCGAGAGTTGGAATGGCGGGGAGTGCTGCGCCCCGCGCCGCTGAGGCCGCACTTTCTGGAGCTCCCGCAGGCGGTCAAACGGCTGGAACGGATCCGCAAGGGTGCTTCATATCGGGAGTTGATGAGTTGACGGGCAAGGAGGACAAGATGGCAATGTCGGTCGCTGATTGGGAATTGCAGGAAGGCGACGCACCACTGATTGCCGTGGCCATTCACGATGGCCACCAGTTGCGACCCGAAGCTGCGGCGGCGACCCGACTCAGTGAGGACGAGCGCCTGCGGGAAGAAGACCCCTATACGGGGCGATTGGCTGAGCCGGCTCCGACCCATCTGATTCCTCGGCGCTCCCGCTTCGAAGTTGACCTCAACCGGTCGCCTGAGTCCCCGGTCTACCTGGGACCGGAGCAGGCCTGGGGGCTCGACGTCTGGCACCAGCCGCCCACCGCCAGCCTGTTGGCCGGGTCCATGGCCTACTATGATGCCTTCTATGCGGCCTATCAAAGCCAGATCGAGCGGCTGCTGGCGACCCACGACTCGATCCTGGTCCTCGACTTGCACTCGTACAACCATCAGCGCGGCGGCCCCGGAGCACCCTATGACGACCCCGAGGCAAATCCGGACATCAACCTCGGCACTGGCACCCTCGACCGCAGTCGATTTGGAGCGGTCGCAGAAATCTTCGTCCAGGAGATGTCCAAAGTGGAGTTGGGGGGAGTGGCACTTGACGTCCGCGAGAATGTGAAGTTCAAAGGGGGGTATCTCGCCCGCTCTTCACACGCTGATTACCCAGGCCGGGTGTGTGCCCTGTCCATCGAGTTCAAGAAGATCTTCATGGATGAGTGGACAGGCATCCTGAATGAGGCACATCATGCCCACCTCAAAGAATCCCTTTGGCGCCTCGCACCCGCCCTGCTCAACGCTTTGCCGTAATTAGCTTGACCACACTAGACGGCGAAAATATATTGCCGCCAGAATCAGCACGTGAGGAATTCTATGTCGATTGTAAGTCAGGCCGTCGGTCACTACCACGAACTGCTTTCTCAACGGGCTGGAAGCGCCGCGGACATGCTGGCCGCTGTCTATGCCGAGCAGGAGCGGCGCGGCGTGGTTTATGCCACTCGGGCAATCCCCACGATGCTCCGTCCACAGTTCATATCTGGTAAGCAGGATGCCTTGCTGGAGTACAGTCTGGCGGTGCTGGCGCGGGCTCTGGAAAAGGTCATCAAGCTCTACGCTGAAGAGGAGTACGTACGTGCGGCGATTCCCTTTCCAGCAGATGCGGTTCCCTATTTCATGAAGCCCACCGGCCTCCGCCGGAATCTGATGATCGCGCGTTTCGATGCGTTTCTTCAGGGCTCCGACCTCAAGTACATTGAGTTCAACACGGACAGTCCTGCTTCGGTTGTCTGGAACGAGGTGCACCAGGAGGTCTTCGACGAGCTTTCCGTGATGCAGGAGTTCCGCACCAAGTATCGGCTGCGAACCCTGGAGCCACGTCGCATGCTGCAGGAAGCATTGCTGGAAGCACATCGCGACTTTGGTCTCAGTGAGGCTCCCAGTCTGGCCATTGTCGATTGGCGAGATGTTGCCACCTGGCCCGAATTCGAATTGGCCAAGGCCTGGTTCGATGCTAACGG
The DNA here is from genome assembly GCA_937884235.1 of uncultured Pseudomonadota bacterium. Classification (GTDB taxonomy): domain Bacteria; phylum Myxococcota_A; class UBA9042; order CAIXZC01; family CAIXZC01; genus CALGBT01. Next base: position 916 of record CALGBT010000155.1, on the reverse strand, counting down.
TTTGCCCACAGTCTTGGCCGACCCCCGGGAACTGGAAGTTCGCAATGGAGCCCTCTGGGCAGGTGACACAAAGATCAACCTCGTCTACCGCCGGGTAATCTGGCGGGAGTTGCTTAACCGCAAGACCGACTGCCAGCCGCTCTTCGATGCCGTGGACCAGGGTCTGGCCTGCGTGGCCAATCCCTTTCGCGCCAAGGTCGCGGGCAACAAGGCAATGCTCAGCTTCCTCCGCAATCCCGACCACGCTCATCTCTTCGATGCCGAAGAGAACGCAGTGATTGAAAGGCATATACCGTGGACCGCGGTTCTCCGCCATCGCCCCGTCCGCTTCGAAGGACGCCGGGCCGATCCCTTTGACCTTGCTGTCGCAGACAAGGACGGTTTTGTCTTGAAGCCGCTCAATGCTTACGGTGGGCGCGGCGTGCTTATGGGCGACGAGGCCAGTCAGACTGATTGGGAGCAGGCCCTCGCAGAGGCCGAAGGCGGCGGCTGGTGTCTGCAGCGCCGAGTGAATATTCCCGAGGCCGAATTCCCCGTCATGGAAGGAGGCCTGCACTTCGAGCCCCGCAAGATCAACCTCAATCCGTTTTCCATCGGCGGCCAGTACGGCGGCTGCCTGACCCGAGTCTCGACCAATTCCATTATCAACGTTACCGCCGGCGGCGGCATGATCCCGACCTACGCGGTACTCGAGGACTGACCCTGCTGCCGCATGCGGCAACAATCGCTGCACCAGCTCTCACCACGTCTTCAACCGTCAACAGCCTTCCCGTGGAAAGCCGAATTGCCCCATTGCGATAGTCAGCCGGAACAGCCATGGCACCCAGCACCGACGAATCGGCTTCGTTGGCATGGCAGGCAGCGCCGGCAGAAGCTGCCACCACAGCCTCCACCGTCGCCAGCAACGCCGCCCCAT